>DIGC01000125.1 GCA_002419445.1 Caryophanales bacterium UBA5732 | reverse complement strand
GCGCCTTCGGCAGTTGATATTATTATTTGCTTATCAGGTTGAGCAGTAACGTCTCCAGCAGCGAATATGCCTTTAACTGAAGTCATTTGTTGATTGTCGACGATAATTTCCTCTTGTTGATTTGTTTCAACTAAATCTTTTACCAAGTAACTATTTGGTATCGTACCAATTTCAACAAAGATTCCGTCAGCTTCAATTTCAAAGGCTTCATTATTTTCTTTATTTAATACCTTAAGCCCACTCATGAAATTGTTTCCAAAAATTTCTTGGATTTGTGTATTTAAATAGATTTTAAGATTTTTTACGTTTTTCAGTTTATCAAGCAGTATTTGATCTGCTCGCCATAAACTTCTATGCACAACTGTGATTTTACTAGCCCAAGGGACTAAATCTAATACAGATTCGACTGCACTATTTCCACCACCAGCAACAATTACGTGCTTATCTTTAAAAAACGGAGCGTCACATGTAGTGCAATATGATACACCTTTATTACTAAATTCCTTTTCTCCTAAAACTCCCAATTTTCTTGGTGAACCGCCAGTTGCTATAATTATAGTTTTTGTTCTCAAGACCTTGCCATCGGAAACTTTAATTTCGAAATCAGGATTTAATTGCCTTATCTCGTTAACTCTTGTACCCTTCAAAATTGGAACATTTAAATTATTGATATGATTTAAAAATTCGTTTGATAAGTCTTTACCTTCGATTTTTTTAAATCCGAGGTAATTATCAACATCAGTAGTATTGTGTAATTGACCGCCGATTTCATCAGTAATAATGCCAACTTCTAAACCTTTTCTCTTCGCGTATAAACTAGCGTTGAGCCCTGCAGGACCGCCTCCAATAATCAACAAATCCCATAGTTTTATAGAAGAGAACAAATCATTTTCAGTAGTTTTTTCGATATTAAATGAAAACATAATAATCAGCTCCTTTATTTAATTCCTTTAATGACCAAATTGATTGCGTCATCGATATTACTTAACTTTACATCATTGCTTTCCTCAATCAATTGAATGAGATTAGATGTTGTCAAAATTCCTATTGCCTTATCAACACTAGATCTTATCGCTTTCAGTTGAGTTAGGATGTCCATACATGTTGAATCATTTTCCATCATGTTTAGTACACCAGACATTTGACCTTGAGCTCTTTTTATCCTGTTTTTTAATGTTGGATCGCACATCATAATATCACCTCATTGTTAAGTAAATTATACCCTAGGGGGTATATTAAAATCAAGTAATATGCTCAATGGATAAAAGATTATCTTCAAAAAAAACATTTTGCTTCCATTTAATAATAATCTTTGTTATAATATATATACCCCCCCATGTAAGGGGTGCGTAGGAGGAAGAAAAATATGAAACAAGAATTATTAAATGTTAATGGAATGAGTTGCCAACATTGTGTTAATAATGTTACGCGAGGATTAACTTCAATTTCCGGAGTAGAAAAAGTAGAAGTAAGTCTAGTCGCTAAAACTGTAGCGGTAAGTTATAACGATCAATTGGTCAAATTAGATCAAATCAAAGCGAAAATCGAAAGTTTAGGTTATTCGGTTAAGTAAATATGACAAACAATAAATATCACATCAATGGTATGAGTTGTGCATCCTGTGCCAAAAGTATCGAAACGTATTTAAGTACGACAGAGGGTGTATTAGAAGCTACAGTAAATATAGCTAATGAAACTTTAAATATCAGCTTTGATGAGTCAATTATTAACGAATCTCAAATTAAGAATTACGTCGATGAATTAGGTTATGAAATGATTATAAACGCTGATAATCTGGAAGAAGTCACTTTAAGAGTCGAAGGAATGAGTTGCGCAACTTGCGCCAACACAATTGAGTTTACGGCAAAATCGTTACCGGGCGTAAAGGAAATAAACCTTAATTTGCTCAGCAACAAAGCAACATTAAAATATAATCCGCAAACAATTAAATTAAGCCAAATTCAAAAAGCGATTGATGAGGTTGGTTATCAACTAATATTGGAAAAAGATGCACTAATTAATAATAAAACAGAAGATCATTTTGCTAAAATAGCTAAAAATAAAGTCATTATTTCTGGTATATTATCGACGATTATTATGTCTTTAATGTTATTAAATATGTTTGCTTTTGTAATACCAGGGTATATTTATATAGCCGCTATTTTAGGATTTCCTGTAATTTTTATCATTGGCTATGATGTCCATAAAAAAGCATATAAATCTTTGAAAACAAAAAGGCCAAATATGGATGTTTTAGTATCATTAGGATCAATGCCTCCATATCTAATTGGTTTACTTGGTTTGTTCATGCCAATCACAACATTTATCGAAATGGCGACCATGATTATGACTTTGCATTTAGTTGGTAAATACTTAGAAACAAAAGCAAAAGGCAAAGCATCACAAGCAATAAAGAAGTTACTTGAAATTGGTGCTAAAACCGCAAAAATAATTGTTAATAATGAAGAAGTAGAAGTACTTACTTCTGAATTAGTCGTCGGTGATATTATGATTGTTCGTCCCGGAGAAAAAATCCCTATGGACGGAATCATTATCGAAGGAGAATCAACAATTGACGAATCTTTAGCTACGGGTGAATCCTTACCGGTAAAAAGAAGCATTAATGATAAAGTAATTGGTGCGACGATTAACAAAAACGGTGTAATTAAAGTTAAGGTTAGTCGAATAGGAGATGAAACCTTCTTAGCGCAAATAATCAAAATGGTAGAAGCTTGTCAAGGTTCTAAAGTACCGATCCAAGAGTTCGCAGATAGAATTACTGGAATATTCGTACCAGGGATTTTAATTCTTACGATATTAACTTTTTCTTCATTTTTAATATTTCCTGAATTTCACTTGTCAATTTTAAGAAGTTTTGAGAATTTACTTCCTTGGGTCAACACAGAACAAAGCGCTTTAACTCTAGCATTTGTAACTTCAACAGCAGTTTTGGTTATTGCTTGCCCTTGCGCTTTAGGATTAGGTACTCCAACAGCCTTAATGGTTGGTAGTGGAAAAGGTGCAGAAAATGGTATACTAATTAGAAATGGTGAAGCAGTTCAAACCTTTAAAGATATTAAAGCAATTGCTTTTGACAAAACTGGAACGTTAACGATTGGGAAACCTAAAGTTACTGATATTATTACCTCTAATCAATCGAAATTATTACAAATTGCGGCTACTCTCGAAAATGCTTCAGAACATGTTTTAGCACAAGCTGTAATCGATAGAGCGAAAGAAGACAACATTTCCTTTTTACCTTTAAAGAATTTTGAAGCTATTACCGGTCTAGGAGTAAAAGGTGTTGTTGAAGATGAAGAGTATTTTATAGGCAGTTCTAAGTTATATGCAAATATGTCTTTTGATTTTAATGAATACTCAAATGACATAAATCGTCTAGAATCTGAAGCAAAAACGGTCATTATTGTCGGAAATAAAAACAGTATATTAGGTATTATGGCAATTGCTGATGCATTAAAACCAAATATTAAAAATACTATTCAAGCAATTGAAAACCTCGGAATTCAAACTGTCATGATTACCGGAGATAACCAAAAAACTGCAGAAGCAATTGCTAAAAAAGCTGGAATTACCAGAGTAATTGCTAATGTTTTACCTGATGGTAAAGTCACGGAAATAATTAAACTTCAAGAAATCTACGGATTAGTTGCGATGGTTGGTGACGGAATAAATGATGCACCTGCTCTAAAACAAGCAAATGTAGGTATCGCTATCGGAACAGGAACAGATATCGCCATTGAATCAAGTGATATTACTCTAATAAGCGAAGATCTAGAATCAGTTGTAAAAGCGATAAATCTATCAAGAGCAATCTTTACAAAAATCAAACAAAACTATTTTTGGGCTTGGTTTTATAACGCTCTTGCAATTCCCTTTGCAATGTTAGGATTATTGCACCCAATGATTGGCGCTATTGCCATGTCGTTTAGTAGTTTGAATGTCATTTATAATTCATTAAGATTAAAGAAAGTAAATCTTAATAAAAATATGGAGGTTAAAAATGAAACACGATCATACTCAGGCGCTTAATTTATTAAAAACTGCTAAAGGTCAAATCGAAGCCGTTATAAGGATGACAGAAGAAGACAGGTACTGCGTCGAAATTGCAAATCAAATCTTGGCTGTAGAAGCGTTACTAAAGAAAGCGAATCTTATAATCTTGAAACAACATCTTAACACTTGTGTCAGAGATTCGTTGAATGATCAAACGTTTCCTGAAAAAACAGATGAAATTATTAGCATAATTGATAAATACATGAAATAATATAAAGAATCCACTAAATTAAAGTGGATTCTTTCTTTATTTGCTCGAGTTCTTCAATGATTTTTAAAGCAGTTTCATGGTACCAAGGGGTTGATTGTTTATCAATAGTTCTCTTGACTAAATCATTATAATCAAAGTTTTTACTTCTTAGTAACAACGTCAAGGCGTTTCTCATTAAAATAGTCTTATCCTTCCATAAATAAGCCATATCTTGATATTTTTTTTTGAATTCTTTTTCAGAGTAAGTAAAAAGATCTGTGATATTTACTCCCTCTTTACCAGAAAGTTCAAACTCAGGATGCAACTTTGGCTTAATACTTAAATTCTTTGGACACACTAATTGACAAATATCGCAACCAAATAAGCAGTAATTCGCTTTGATTTCATCACTACTTAGTACCTTTTTCTCTTGATTGTAGTAACTAATACATTTATTGAAATCATAACCATTATTATTTAAAGCTTTAGTTGGACAAGCATCAAGACAAATACGGCATGAGCCACAATTATCAATTATCGGCAATGTAAATTCTTCAGTAATTTCTAAATCGATAAATACGACCCCTAAAAAGATGTAAGAACCATACTTCTGATTTATAATCAATTGGTTTTTACCAAAAAACCCAATTCCTGCTAAAAGAGCGGCTAATCTTTCATCATATGGATGATTATCGACTCCTAGTTCATAGGCAAGAGAAAACTTATTCATAACTTTAATAATTCTATTTTTTAAAACTTGATGATAATCAGTTCCAAAGGTGTAAAACGATGCATATAATTCAGTTTTTGTTGATGTTTTAATTCTTTTTGGATAAGAAAGACCCAAAACCACCATAGTCGGAAATTTTGTTATAGGCAATTTCAAATTTATTTTTTTAGCTTCAGAAAAATATCTATCAGTTTTTATTATTCCCACGATATCAAATTCTTCTTGAAAAGATTGATGAAGATTATTTATATTCAATTTCTTCACCTCCACTATTAAAACATCTTGACT
This sequence comes from Caryophanales bacterium UBA5732, assembly GCA_002419445.1. Lineage (GTDB taxonomy): Bacteria > Bacillota_I > Bacilli_A > Izemoplasmatales > Hujiaoplasmataceae > UBA2289. The sequence continues at coordinate 5,071 of DIGC01000125.1, read as the reverse complement.
AGAACTATTTTATCAAAAAAAAGCTCTTAACTCTAGTTGATTGTAAGATATTAACAAATTATAGTAATTTATCTGAACACTAAGTTAAAATAACGTTGGTTTCGAGTGAAAGATGTTATATTCATAAAAAAGAGGTGATAATTAAATGACTAGAACATTAAGTGTGATAACTGAATATTTTCCAGTGGTTTTATATTTAATAATCATGGGACTTATTAGTTATTTTATCAGTTTAAAAATATCTAAAAGAAACATAAAACTACTACTGACAATACCGCTAATCTTTTTAGGTTTTACCATAATTCTTGGTGTAAGTGGCTTAATTACCAACGATTGGGGAGCTATAGGTTATTTAATCTTGGCTGTACTGAGTTTGGGAGCTTTCTTAAGTTCTTTAGTCTCATCACTCATAATATATTTCACAAAATTTAAAAATAATGAAAAAAAGGATTAAGTCGGTTTGACTTAATCCTTTTAATTTACGCTTTTAATCCAGGAGTCTTAATATTAAGAAATGACAGTGATGAGTTCTCGTCAGCTTTAACTGACATAAACGTGTTTGGCGGACATAATAAGCAGTCAAACGCCTTTACTGGCGCTGTTTCACCGGCAATTGTTATTGAGCCAGTTCCCTCCAAAATAAAGAATGTAACGTCCATTGGAACTTTATGATCAGGAATAGATTGACCGGGATTTAAAAATAGATTCTTGATGGTCGCGTTATCGTGATCAACCAACGTTTTAGCTTGTACTCCATATTTATTCGAAACTGCAGTCAGTTCTTTCATATTTACATGTTTCATTTTTATACCTCTCTTATGTTTATTTTACTTCATTTTAACATATGAGCAATTTCTTTTCAAATGATATCCCTTTTTGTTTTTTGTTTGACTTTTGGAAATAAAATATATAGAATATTTACATAGCAAAAAACCAAATGGAAGAGGAAGACCATGACTAAAAATTATTTATTTGATTTAGATGGTACATTGTTACCCCTAGACGAGGAACAATTCATAAAAAAATACTTCGGCTTATTAGCGAAAAAATTCGCAGAACTCAAATTAGATCCGGAAATCATGATCAAAAAGCTTTGGTTAGGAACAAAAGCGATGATTGAAAATGATGGTAAAAAAACTAATGAACATGTTTTTTGGGAAAAATTTCATCCTGATAAATCAAATCAAGAAAATCTAAAGTTAGCACTGGAATCTTTTTATCAAAACGAGTTTGAACAAGTAAAATCTTCAACTTTTCCAACTAACATTTCCAATGAAATCATTAGAATATTAATTTCAAAAGGAAAAAATATAGTTTTAGCTACAAATCCAATTTTTCCCATGGTGGCCACGAAGAAACGGATGGAATGGGCTTTACTTGATAAAAATGATTTTCAACATATCACAACCTATGAAAATAGTTATTTTGCTAAACCGAGTTTAAGTTATTTTGAAATGATACTTACAAAACATAATTTTTTACCAGAAGAAACAATTATGATAGGAAATGACGCGCTAGAAGATATGGTTGCTTCGGGATTAGGTATGAAAACCTTCTTGGTTACAGATTGTCTTAACAATAAGAATAATATCGATATCGAGCAGTTTGAGCATGGTACTTTAGAAGAATTACTAGAAAAAGTAAAGAAGAACCTTATATAAGAACGCAATTTGCGTTCTTATTCATTTTTTAGCGTTGTAATTTGTAAATACAATTCAATTTATAGTATAATGAAAATGAGGTATTATATGAAAAAATTTTGTGTTAATTGTCAATATGATTATCTTCAAGGTGAGATAATTTCGACCAAAGACAATTCAATCATTTTTATGAGTGACAATTTAATTAACTATATATATCAGATTAATGACGGTTATGTCAAAATGGTTAGAAATTTAGAAAATGGCGATGAAAAAATCATTGGGATTCTAGGCCCAGGCGATTATCTAGCCCTTTTAGCGGTTTTGCAAAGAAAACAGAATTATTTAGCTACTGCGATTACTCTGACCAAGACAATTCTTAAAAAAATACCTAAAAATCAGGTTTTAAGTATTTATGAAAGCAATAATGAGTTTCGAAACCGTTGTCTTGAATGTGCTGTAACTAGATCAAATAATTTCCAAAATTTCTTAGTTCAATCTGCAAATTTAGACGTAAAAGAGAAAATACTCAATACTCTTAAAACCCTCTATGAAAAATTTGGCTATATCGATAATAATAGCCAAATCCTTGATTTACCTTTTTCAAAAACAGTTCTAGCTAATATTATTGGCATAAGAAGAGAAACGCTCTCAAGAACGCTAAAAGTTATGCTAGATCAACAAATTATAGTGAATGAAAAGAATAAGTATATTCTTAACTATAAAATCTAAAGCTATAAAGATAATGTGATTTGAATCACATATTTAAAAACCTCCCCGTGTTATAATAAAATAAAAGGGAGGTTTTTATATGAGTGAAATTATCAATAATTCAAAGGATAGACAAAATAAATTAAAAGAACTTATTAAAAAAATACATGGAGGAATGTCTCTTGAAGACGCCAAAAAACTTTTTAAAGAAGAATTTAATGAGATATCGACTGATGAAATAGTCGCTCTCGAACAAGAATTAATCGATGAAGGGATGCAAGTTGAAGAAATTCAGAGTCTGTGTGATGTCCATGCAGCGGTTTTTGACCAAAGCATTTCCGATATTCATAAACCAAAGGATATTACAAGAATCCCTGGTCATCCTGCAAAAGTGTTTTCTGATGAAAACAAACAAATTCTAGAGTTGATTGAAACTGAGTTACTGCCATATTTAGACAAATCTGACACTACGTCTTACTTAATGTTAAGAATCGGTATTGACAGATTAATCAATGTTTCTAATCATTATGCACGAAAGGAATATTTATTCTTTCCAAGTTTAGAGAAGAAAGGGATTGATGCTATACCTAAAGTTATGTGGGGTGTAGACGATGAAATTCGTGCCGATATTAAAAATGTGAAAGCGATGCTTGATGACAAGGAAGAAAATATAGCCAAGATTAATGCTGCAATTAAAGCTGTTATCGATCGTGTCAAAGATATGGTTATTAAAGAAGAAAATATATTATTGCCAAAATTAGTGGATATAATGAGCTTTTATGATTGGATCTTGGCTGACCAAGGTAGTGATGAAATTGGCTATTTCTTAGAAAAACCTACTGAGAGTTGGAAGATGGAAGAGAAAGTCGAAGAAACTCAAGAAAAACCATTCAATGGTGAAGTAAGATTCGACGCGGGTAAACTTCAACCGGAAGAATTAAACGCAATTTTTAACACCTTACCTCTGGATATGACTTTTGTCGATAAAGATGGATTTGTAAAATACTTTACTCAAGGTAAAGAAAGAATTTTTGATCGTCCTAGAACTGTTATTGGTAGACATGTCTCATTGTGTCATCCGCCACACAGCGTCCATATTGTAGAAGACATTATTGAAAGTTTTAAATCTGGGAAAAAAGATGTAGAAGAGTTTTATATCAACTTCAAAAATATGTATGTTTTAATTAAATATTATGCGGTCAGGGATAAAGATTTTAATTATCTAGGGACACTAGAAGTTACGCAAGACATTGCTCCAATTCAAAAAATAACTGGCGAAAAAAGGTTAGTTTCGAAATAATGAAAATCCTATATCTTTCATTGGGTATGATATCAGTTGGGTTGGGCGTTGCAGGTGTTATTTTACCTGTTTTACCTACAACCCCTTTCTTTTTACTAGCAACTTTATTGTTTTCTAAATCTTCTACTAAACTTGATGAAAGATTTAAAAATACCAAACTTTACCAAAGATATCTTGAAGATTTTATTGAAAAAAGAACAATGACTAAAAGGCGAAAATGGACAATTTTAATCTTCGCGGACATTTTCTTGTTTATTAGTTTTTTATTAACTGCTAGTATTTACCTCAGAATAATTATTGTTATATTATTTGTGACAAAACACTGGTATTTTTATCGTTTTGTAAAAACTAATAATTAGAAAAAATATAAATTAAAAATCAAATATTTTGTTGTATAATAGATATGATAATTTATTGATGAGGTGAAGATTATGGAACATGTTTACGACTTAATCATTATAGGAGCTGGTCCCGGAGGATTAAGTGCGGCTATTTACGCTCAAAGGGCAGTGCTTGACTTTTTAATCCTTGAAAAGTGGTTTCCGGGCGGTGAGATTGCCAATACGTTTGAAGTAGAAAATTACCTCGGCGTCAATCGCTTAAGTGGTATGGAACTAGCTGAAAAAATGGTTCAACATGTCCAAGACTTAGGTGTGAACATCACAATTGATCCTGTTGTTAACGTTGATTTTTCAGGAGACATTAAAAAAGTAATTACGGAATCCACTACATACCTGACAAAAACAGTCGTTATTGCTACCGGTGCTAGCGCTAAAAAATTAGGCGCTAAATGTGAAAACCGTCTTGGTGGTTATGGTTTAACTTACTGTGCAACTTGTGATGGGTTTTTATATAAAAATAAAGTAGTAGCGGTTGTTGGCGGCGGCGATGTAGCTGTTGAAGATGCTATATACTTATCAAGAATCGCCAAAAAAGTTTACTTAATTCATCGCCGTGATGAATTAAGAGCGATAAAAGCCCTTCAAGAAAGACTATTTAAACTAGATAACGTTGAAATTATCTGGGATTCAGTCGTTGAAGAAATTGCTGGTGAAAATTTTGTTGAAAAGATAATTATTAAAAATAAAAACAGCCAAGAACTTTCTAGTTTGGAAGTTAATGGTGTATTTATAGCTATTGGTCATTCTCCTAATATTGACTTTTTACATAATCAAGTAGAATTAGTTGAAGGTTCTTGGATTAAAACTGATTCACATCTAGAAACATCTTCCCAAGGCGTTTACGCTGTCGGTGATATTCGAGATACTTATTTAAGGCAAATTGTCATGAGCGTGAGCGATGGAGCGTTAGCTGTTAGTTCATTAACAAAATATCTATAGTAATTAATCAGCTAAATATTTAGCTGATTTTTTTATTAAATATATGCAGGACTTAGTATTTCAGAGTTAATATGTTATAA
>DIGC01000109.1 GCA_002419445.1 Caryophanales bacterium UBA5732 | reverse complement strand
CTGCTTTTAAATATGTTAGCTGCGGCCATTGAGTTTGTTTGTTCTTCAGAGAAAACCAAGGTTATTCGCGCTTTGTTCTCTTTGATTTTTTCTATATCCAATTGTTTTGCTAAATATTCAAATAATTTTTCATAAATATAGATTTCTAACTCAATATTATAATCGCCAAAACGATCTTTAATTTCATTTAATATCTCGAGTACTTCATTAAGGGATTTAACGGCGTTTATTTTTTTGTGCATTTCAATTTTTATGTAATCATCTTCAATATAATCTTTGTCAATAAATCTAGAGACATTTGCCTTAATTTTTCTAGCGCTGTCTTGAGTGTCAATTTTCCCTCTTGCTTTTGATACTTCCTCTTGAAGAATTTTCATGTAAGTGTCTATACCTACCGAATCGATAAAACCGCTTTGTTCTTGACCGAGAACATCACCCGCACCACGAATTGACAAATCTCTTAATGCAATTTTGAATCCACTACCTAATTCGGTAAACTCTTTTATGACTTGAAGCCTTTTAGCTGCCTCTTCGGTCAATTTTTTTTGTTTATTGTACATCAAGTAGGCATAGGCGATCCGGTTTGATCTACCAACTCTTCCTCTTATTTGGTAAAGTTGTGATAAACCTAACATATCAGCATCATGGATGACTAAAGTATTGGCATTCGGTATATCAATGCCAGTTTCTATGATGGTTGTCGATATAAGAATATCAATTTCTTTTTCGATAAAGCTATCAATAACTTTTTCTAAATCGTGTTTTCTCATTTGTCCATGAGCGATATCAATTCTAGCTTCAGGAACTAATTTTTTGACCTTATCTGCGATGAAATCAATATTGTCAACCCGATTATATAGGTAAAAAACTTGACCATTACGGGCTAATTCTCTTTCAATTGCATCTCTTAGTATAATTTCGTTTCTTTCTAAAACATAAGTTTGAATGGGATAACGATTCTCTGGAGCGGTTTCGAGGATCGACATATTCTTTACACCCATTATTGCCATATTTAAAGTTCTAGGAATTGGCGTGGCGGATAAAGATAAGACATCGACATTTACCTTGAATTCTTTAATTTTTTCTTTGTGTAAAACTCCGAATCTTTGTTCTTCATCAATGATTAGTAATCCCAAATCTTTAAAAACCACATCATCACTTAGAATTCTATGAGTTCCTATCAAAACATCAACAGTTCCTTGTTTTAAGTTTTTAACAGTTTCTTTTTGTTGTTTAGGCGCTATAAATCGGTTTAGCAAAGCGACATTGATTCCAAACTCCTCCATCCTTTTTTGAAAAGTTTCGAAGTGTTGTTTTGAAAGGACGGTAGTAGGAGCTAAGTAAGCAACTTGTTTTTGGTTTAGAACGGCTTTAAAGGCCGCTCTTAAAGCGATTTCTGTTTTTCCGAATCCAACATCGCCGCAAATCAATCTATCCATAGGGACTGGTTTTCTCATGTCTGAATAAACTTCTTCGATTGCTTTAATTTGATCTTTTGTTTCTATATATTCGAAATTATTAGAGAATTCAGATTCCATTTTAGGGAAATCAGCAAACGAGAAACCATTAGCTTTTTCTCTAGAAGCATAAAGTTTTATCAGTTTATCAGCAATTTCTTGAACTTGCTTTCGGACTCTTTCTTTAGCTTTGGACCAATCTTTTCCACCGAGTTTTGATAGTGAAGGTTTATATCCTTCGCTACCGGAGTATTTATGAATTTGATCAATACCGTCAAGAGTGACATACAGTTTATCCCCATGTTTATATTCGATGTGAATATAGTCATTTTGAACATTACCAAACTGCATTGTTTTTATTTCTAAAAATCTACCAATGCCATGATCATAATGAACAACATAATCTCCTGGAGATAAATCATTAATGCTATTTAACCTTTCGGAACGTCTATAAACTGAAACGTATTCGCCTCTTCTTCTAGTAATATGTTTTCGAGTTAGGGCTTCTTCAGTAATTAGCTTTATATTAAATGTCCGAGAAACAAAATCAAAAACTTGATTGTCGATGATAAGGTTAACCTTAGTGTTTTCGACGTTTTTAAGACTATTTACTACATAAGGTATCTTTTCCATATCGAGCTTCTTTTGAAATGTTTCTAAAGCAAAAGATGTTTCAAACGCTACAATTTGAATATTCTTGCCAATGTTATTGTTGAGTTCTCTAAATAGATAGTTTAAGTTGTCATTGAATGTTATTACTTCTTCACCAAAGATAGAATAAGTATTCTTAAATTGACTTTTATAAGAATAATCTAGATAATCGACTTTAATTCCAGGTTTTATTATTAACTCATTAAAATCATACAAAATACTAAAATCCATTTTAGGATAATCAGAAGTTTGCATATACCATTCTTTAATTTCTTCAACTAGAATTTCATTTTGTTCTACCGAACGATTATAATCCAAAAAGTATATTTTTGGATTATCAACTAAATCGATAACTTTATAGTGTTTATCAGTAAGAAATGGCAAGTAGCGGTTTAGTCTGTCTAATTCTTCACGATTTATAAGTTTCTCTAGATCGTCCTTAATTTTATCTAAAGCATCAGAAGAGAATTTCGTCTTTTCAATCTTTTCTTTGATTAAAATATTTAATTTATTAAATTCATCGTCGTTATAGAAAAAATCCGTGATTGGAAAAATGGAAAAATTATCAATAATCTCAATTGATCTTTGACTATCGATATCGAAGGTTTTGATTTGATCAATCTGATCGCCGAAAAAGTCAAGACGATATGGTGAACTTGAATTTACTGGAAATATGTCAATAATTCCTCCTCTTATCGCGAAATCACCAATTTTTTCAACAGTATATTCTTTTTTATATCCATATTCGATTAGTTTGTTTTTTAATATTTCAATATTGTACTCTTTATTAATTTTAATTTGAATCTCAGAATTTTTCCATTTTTCAGGTGAAAATTGAGGTTTCAGCAAGCCATAGAGATTAATGATCACGATTCGCTTTTTTTTACTGAGAATTTTAATAATTGTATTTATTCTTTCTAAACGAAACTCATTTGAACTCACTAATAGCTCATTGGTTAGAAACTCATCTTGAGGATAAAATGATATCTCATCTTTGTCTAGAACCCTACTTAACTTGTCATAAAGAATTTGAGCTTTATACAAGTTTGGAGTGGCAACGAAGATGGTTTCATTATTCTGAAAAAAAATACCCAAAAGCACTAATAAAGCATTATCTTCATTAGTGTTGTTTATATATATATCTTGGTTGTTTTTAAATAGCGAGTTAATCCGTTTAAAGTCACTGTTTTCTGTTATCAAATTCACTATTTTTTTCATGTTTCCTCCACGTGCTTTTAGCGAGTTATAAACTCGCTAGGGATATAGGTGGGTAGATTATTTTTGGCTTTGGATTTTGTAAGATGCTTTTAACAATAACCAATTCGGAGTAAATCGTATTAGAAATTTAAGTATTTTCATTTTGAACCCAGGGATGACCAATGATTTTTTTCTGTCTAAGCCCTTTATGATGCTATCGACGCATTTGCTAACAGACAAACCCTTCATTTTTGGGTCAGCGCTAGCTACTGCATTGAACTCAGTTTTTACCGGTCCGGGACAAACTGTCATAATGTTTATTGGAATATTTTTTTGCTTTAACTCATACCCGAATGCCACTGAAAATGAATATACGTAGGATTTGCTAGCAGCGTAACTGGATAAAAGCGGTGTTGGCAAGAAAGCTGCCATGGAACTGATGTTAATTATAGTACCAGTTTTCATAATACTTACGATTTCTTTTGTTAAAAAGTGTAGACTTTTAATGTTTAAATCTAACATATTAAATTCTTTTTCTGTGTTAGTGTTTATGGTTTCGCCATAAAGACCAAATCCAGCATTATTAACGAAAAGATTTACATCTTTACCATTTAAAAATTCCAATAAATTTTTGCAGGAAGAAATTTTAGATAAATCTAGTGGTAATACATCGACATTGATTTTATATTTTTCTAAGTCTTTTTTCATTTCTATAAGACGATCTTCTCTACGTGCAATTAAAACTAAATCATATTTTCGTTGTGCCAAACGGTATGCCATTTCTTTTCCTATACCTGATGAGGTACCAGTAATTATTGCTAACATAAAACCCTCCTTGAGATGTTCATAAAAATTATATCACATAATTAAACTAAAAAGCATTATCTACTTATAAATGTCATATTAAAATCCTTATTTTGACTGTTGACAACGCTTTCATTTTTAAGTATAATTACTATGTAATTGAATAGTCACAGAGGCGCGAAATATTGGTATTAAATCTAATTTTTATTTTGGACGGATACGGATTTTAAAAGGAATATTTCGCCGAAAGATTTGATTAGTCTATAAATCAAAGACTTGGTATTTAGACGAACGGGATAAATACTGCCATTTTAATTGATGGAGAGCTGTTATATTTTTTAAAATATAATGGCTTTTTATTTTTATAAGGGGGAGATAAATTGAACAGTTTAAGTATTGATGAAATCAAAATTGGCGACAAAGCCGAAACAAAAAAAATATTTACTGAAGCGGATGTTTTAGACTTTGCCAAAATATCAACGGATTATAATCCTGCACATGTTGATAAAAAGTACGCTGAAAAAACAATGTTTAAAAAGCAGATTGTTCACGGAATGTTAGTTGGTTCTTTGTTCAGCTCGCTTTTTGGAGTTGAGTTACCCGGTTTGGGGAGCATCTACACTAAGCAATCGCTAAAGTTCACAAAACCTGTTTATTTTGGCGACGAAATAACCGCTACAGTAATTGTGAAAGAATTGATTATTGAAAGAAATCGGGTCGTATTTGATTGCATTGCCAAAAATCAAGATGATGAGGTTGTAATTATTGGTGAAGCGGAAATTATGCCGCCTAAGAAAGGATAAACAATGAAGGGATTTATAAAAAAAGATAAATTTGTCAGTCTTTTAAAAGATGGCATGGTTGTTTCGGTTGGTGGTTTTTTAACTAATGGAACTCCTGAAAAATTAATCGATCTTGTTGTTGAATCTAATGTTAAGGATTTGACGGTTATTTGTAATGACGGCGGTTTCGAAGATAAAGGCGTTGGTAAGTTAATCGTCAATAATCAAGTAAAAAAATTAATCGCTTCTCATGTTGGGACTAATCCGTATGTGGGAAAATTAATGCAAGAAGGAAAATTAGAAGTTGAATTAGTGCCACAAGGAACTTTGGCTGAAAGAATAAGAGCATTCGGTGCTGGGTTAGGCGGTATATTAACTCCGACCGGAATAGATACAATAGTTGAAATCGGTAAACAGATAATTGAATTAAAAGGCAACAAATATCTTTTGGAATTAGCATTAGGCGCAGATATGGCATTAATCGGTGGCGCGGTCGCTGCTGATAATGGTAATTTGAAATATTCTCAAACCATGAGGAACTTCAATCCCGTCATGGCAACTGCTGCTGAAATAGTAGTTGTTGAACCTTTTGCAAGAGTAAATGAAATTGATCCTGAAGATGTAATTACTCCATTTCCGTTTGTAGATTATATATTGGTGGGTGATGATGATGAATGATAAAGAAATAATCGCTTCAAGAATCGCTTTGGAACTGAATGATGGCGATCTAGTGAATTTAGGTATTGGCATTCCGACTTTAGTGGCCGATTATGTTCCGGATAACAAACATGTGACATTTCAAGCAGAAAACGGAATTATCGGACTTGGTCCTTTAACTGATGAAGATACTAATATTGTTAATGCTGGCGGAATTAAAGCTACCATTCAAAAAGGTGGTGCATTTATAGACTCAATTACCTCATTTACTTTCATAAGAGGCGGTCATATAGATGTTACTGTTTTGGGCGCTTTAGAGGTTGATCAAGAAGGTTCAATTGCTTCTTGGATTATTCCGGGGAAAAAAGTTCCAGGAATGGGTGGCGCAATGGATTTAGTTACAGGTGCAAAAAAAGTCATTATTGCATTAAAACATACAAATAATGGTCAATCAAAAATTCTTAAAAAATGCACACTTCCTTTAACTGCAGCGCACCAAGCAAATTTAATTGTTACGGAGATGGCGGTTATGAAAGTGGAAGAAGACGGATTATATCTACTCGAAGTACATCCTGACTACACAGTTGATGAAGTAATAAAAGCTACGGATGCGGATTTGAAAATAAAAAATGTTGAAAGAATGAAGGGGATTTAATATGAAAACTACATTGAGAGCAAGAATGTCCAATCAGGATGCACATTATGGTGGTAACTTAGTCGATGGAGCCAAAATATTAGCTTTGTTTGGTGATGCAGCAACTGAATTATTAATTAGACTTGATGGTGATGAAGGTTTATTTAGAGCATATGAATCTGTTGATTTTTTAGCTCCTGTTTATGCTGGAGATTTTGTTGAAATCGAAGCGGAAATTGTAGAAGCTGGTAACACGTCTAGAAAAATGGAATTTTATTGTTATAAAGTGATATTAGCTAGACCAGATATCGCTCCTAGCGCTTGCGATGTTTTAGAAGAAAGAATATTAACGACAAAAGCCGTTGGTACGTGTATTGTCCCAAAGGAGTTACAAAGATATGAAGGATAAATTAATAATTACATGCGCAATATCTGGGGCTGAAGTCACTAAAGAACATAATCCCTGTGTACCTTACACGGTCAAAGAAATGGTTGAAGCAGCATATCAAGCATATCTTTCCGGAGCTTCTATAATTCATCTGCACGCTCGATATGATGATGGAAAGCCGACTCAAAATAAAGATAGATATGCTGAAATTTATAAAGCAATAAAGTCTAAATGCCCAGAATTGATAGTTCAGGTGTCAACAGGCGGCGCAGTGGGAATGACGAGAGACGAAAGATCAGATGTACTTAATATAAAACCAGAAATGGCTACTCTTGATTGTGGCACATTAAATTTTGGTGGCGATGAAATATTTATTAACACTGAAAACGACATCATTTATTTCGCTACCAAAATGAATGAATTAAATGTAATGTACGAAATGGAGTGTTTTGAAAAGGGACATATTGATACTACTTTAAGGTTAATAAAAAAAGGGATTATCAAAGGACACTTACATTATAGTTTTGTTCTTGGAGTTAATGGAGGTATGACCGGCGAAACAAGAGATTTCTTGTTTTTAAAAGACAGCATTCCTAGCGGAGCAACATATAGTGTTGCGGGGATTGGTAAATATGAGTTTTCACTTGCGGAGCAATCTATTATCCATGGGGGACATGTAAGGGTTGGTCTAGAAGACAATATTTATATTGAAAAAGGTGTTTTAGCAAAATCAAATAGTGAATTAGTGGAAAAGGTAGTTTCATTGGCAAAAAAATATAATCGCGAAATCGCTACTCCAAGTGAAGCGAGACAAATTTTAGGAATGGGAGATAATTAAAATGAACAATTTATGTAAATATGGTACACATAGAGTTATTAGTCCGGTAGGAACTCTGCCTCAAACAGCAGACAAAATCAATAACGAAATGATATGTCAAGATAATGAAATATTGGTTGATGTTGATACCCTAAATATTGACTCAGCTTCGTTTACACAAATAAAAAATGCTTGTAACAACGATATTGAGAAGATGAAAGAAATGGTCGAAAACATCGTAAACAGTAAGGGTAAGATGCAAAACCCAATCACTGGTAGTGGTGGAATGTTTTTAGGCAGAATAAAAGAAGTCGGTAAAGATTTAACGGTTAATGTTAAACCGGGAGATAAAATTGCGTCTTTGGTTTCTTTGTCTTTAACTCCTCTAAAAATCAAAAAAATCCTTGGTGTGGATTTATCCAAAGATCAAGTAAATATAATCGGTCAAGCAATCTTGTTCGAAACCGGTATTTTCGCAAAGATTCCTGCGGATTTACCAGCTGACATCGTTTTGTCAGCTCTTGACGTAGCTGGAGCGGCAGCTCAAGTTGAAAAGCTTGTCAAGAAAAATGATAATGTTTTAATTTTAGGTGCTGGAGGTAAATCAGGATTACTTTGTGCTTATCAAGCTAAAAAAAGCGCTGGAAAAAAAGGTAAAGTTATAGCCTTGATTCACTCTGATAGACATCGCCATGATCTCGAAAAACTTGGCGCTTGTGATTATATAATTGTCGGCGACGCAACTAAGCCTATGGAAGTATATAATAAAGTTAAGGCAGTTTTACCGGAAATGGTCGACGTCACAATTAATGTCGTAAACGTACCAAATACAGAAATGACATCAATTTTGCCTACTAAGAATACTGGAACAATTTATTTCTTTTCAATGGCTACTTCATTTACAAAGGCTGCTTTAGGCGCTGAAGGTATTGCTTCAGAAGCTTTGATGATTATTGGCAACGGATATACCAAAGATCACGCTGAATTTACTTTGAATTTATTAAGAGAATCAGAAACACTATATGAAATTTTTAAAGAAAGATTTGGAAGTGATAAATAATGAAAGTTACAAACGACTCTTATTTATTGCGAAAAGAAAAGTATTACCCAGAAGTCAGCGACAATGATTGGAAAGATTGGCGTTGGCAAGTTAGAAATAGAATTAAATCAGTAGATGAATTACTTAAATATATCCCTCTATCTGAGAAGGAACAATCAGATATCACTAGTGTGTTATCGAAATTTAGAATGGCAATTACGCCTTATTATCTCTGCTTAATTGACCCTGAAAATGAAAATTGTCCGATTAGAAAACAGGCTATACCTAGCATTTATGAAATGAATATTGGCGAAAACGATATGTTAGACCCACTAGCTGAAGATACTGATTCTCCAGTTCCTGGATTAACACATCGCTATCCGGATCGAGTTTTATTTTTAATCACTGATATGTGCTCAATGTACTGTCGTCATTGTACAAGAAGAAGATTTGCGGGGCAAAAAGACCAAAGAATGCCACAAGATCGTATAGATTTAGCTATTGAATATATTAGACAAAATCCAGAAATTAGAGATGTTTTACTTTCTGGGGGCGACGCACTTTTGGTAAGTGATGAAATTCTAGAAGATATAATTAAAAGACTTAGAGAAATAGAACACGTTGAAGTGATTCGTTTGGGAACTAGGACACCTGTGGTTTTACCGCAAAGAATTACCGAAGATTTTGTAAATATGTTAAAGAAATATCATCCTATCTGGTTAAATACTCATTTTAATCACTATGACGAGATTACAAAAGAATCCAAAGAGGCTATTGATCGTTTAGCTGACGCGGGAGTTCCTTTAGGAAACCAATCTGTTTTACTAAGAGGAATTAATGACTCTGTTGAGATAATGAAAACTTTGGTTCAACGTTTAGCCTATATCCGTGTTAGACCGTATTATATATATCAATGCGATCTATCTTTGGGCATTGAACATTTCCGTACTCCTGTATCAAAAGGTATCGAGATTATTGAAGGTTTAAGAGGCCACACTTCTGGTTTTTGCGTACCTACATTTGTAGTTGATGCTCCTGGAGGCGGCGGGAAGATACCAGTAATGCCAAATTATGTGATTTCACAAGCTCCCGGAAAAATAGTTTTAAGAAATTATGAAGGGGTTATCTCAACCTATTCTGAACCTACAAATTATGTAAATAATAATCATCATGAAGGCGCAAATGGTGTTAGTGGATTATTAGCTGGAAAGAGAATATCTCTAGAACCAAAAGATTTAGAAAGAAGGAAACGAACATTAAAAAAATAGTTGAATTGTTGAAAAATTACAAAATTATTAGTGTTGTAGGAAATGTTAAAAATGCTGGTAAAACTACTGTAATGAATTCATATTTAACAAGAATAGAAAACGATGTGGCTATAACTTCAATTGGTTTAGATGGTGAAGAGATTGACCAAGTAACCAGTATGGAAAAACCACAGATTTTAGTTAAGCCTGGCTATATCGTTGCTAGTGCCATGGAAACTTTAAAAAATTTTACTTGCAAGTATGAAATAATTCAAGAAACAAGTATCAATACTTCGATTGGTAAAGTAGTTATTGTAAGAATAGTTTCTCCAGGAAAAGCATTAGTGGCTGGACCAGCGAAAGTAAAAGATATGGAAAAATTAATCAAAGAACTTGACCACTATCAATTATCTAAAATTATAATTGATGGAGCTTTCTCACGACATGTTTTTGCGAAAATAACACAAGCTACAATACTGGTAATCGGCGCTAATTATTCGCGAGATATTAATGTGGTAATTAATGATGCAAGATTAACTTACAAAAAATTCACACTAAAATCTTTAGATGCAAAACGCTTTAGTTTTGGCGATAAAATTAGTTATATCGATCTTCATGAGAATCAGTTTAATCTTGAGTACTCAAGTATAATAGGCAATGTCGATGCTTTTTTTACCTTACCAATAGAGGATATCAAACTTGTTTATTTTCCCAAATCAATTACTAATAAATTTGTAGAAAAATTGTTAATTGAACGTAAAAAATGTAAATTCGACATGGTTATAGATTCTCCAATTAACATCCAATTAAATAATCAATTGCTGGAAAGGTTATTTAAATTGGAAAATAGTATTTATGTTCTTAATCCAATTAATTTAGCATTGGTTTGTTATAACCCATATTCTCCTCAAGGTTATGAATTTGACAATCGGGAGTTTGAAAACAAACTAGAAAATGTATTGGGTATAGAAGTTATTAATGTATTAAAGGACGGTATAACATTATGAGTAAATTGAATTTAAATCAAGATAAAATTATTTCTTGTAGATATTATGCAAATATTATCGCCGATAACGTTCAAAGTTTTATTGACCAACATACAACTGTGAGCGTTGAAAGAGCGGTTCTTCGTCTCTTAGGAGTTGACGGTGTTGACGATCTATTAGTACCATTACCAAATAAATTGGTCGATGATGTTGTAAAGAATGGCGACATAAGTTATGGCGTCAGTAGATACATTGCTAGTGGATTAAAGGGGACAAGTTTGAATTTAAATGACTTTCTTGAAGCCTATAGCAGAGATGAGTTCGGCATTTGTGATTTTTCTCTTGTTGATAGAGATGAAACTTATAATATATTGAAACCATATTATGATAAACATTTAATAAAAATCAAAAATAACAAAATAAAACGCGAAGAATACCTTGATAGATTTCCTAGAGATAAAACGGATATATATGTTATTGTAGCTACAGGAAACATTGATGAAGATGTAATTCAAGCAGTTTCTGCAGCCAAAGCTGGCGCGGACATAATCGCGGTTATTAGATCGACCGGACAATCCCTTTTGGACTATGTTCCTTATGGAAAAACAACCGAAGGATTTGGGGGGACATTTGCTACTCAAGAAAACTTTAAAATAATGAGAAAAGCACTAGATGAAGTATCTGAAGAAGTTAAACGATATATTTATTTGGTTAATTACGCATCAGGATTATGTATGCCAGAAATAGCTTCAATGGGCGCTTTAGAAAGGTTAGATGTACTTTTAAATGATAGCATGTATGGTATCATTTTTAGAGACATAAATATGCAAAGAACTTTTGTTGACCAATACTTTTCTAGATTGATTAACGCTTACTCTGGAATAATAATTAACACTGGAGAAGATAATTATCTGACTACTTCAGACGCTGTAGAGGAAGCTCACACAGTAACGGCTTCTCAATTCATAAATGAAGCTTTTGCGAAAAAAGCTCATTTGTCTAATAAGCTTATGGGATTAGGTCACGCCTTCGAAATAGATCCTGAGGTTGAAAATAGTTTTTTACTGGAACTTTCACAAGCTCAATTAGCTAGAGAAATTTTTCCGGAAGCTCCGCTAAAATACATGCCACCGACAAAACATATTAACGGCAATATATTTAGAGCTTATCAACAAAATGCAATGTTTAATATGGTCACAACAATGACTGACCAATCAATTCATCTTTTGGGAATGATGACGGAAGCGATTCATACGCCGTATTTATCAGATCGTTATTTAGCTATCAAGAATGCTAAGATGGTGCAAAAAACGATGAAATCTTTAGGGGACGAAATTGAATACAAAGCGAATGGTATCATAAGAAATCGTGCGATAGAAGTTCTTGATTCAGCCGAAAAACTGCTAAAACAGATATCTAGTGACGGTTTATTTGAAAGTTTGGCGAAGGGTGTCTTTGCTCAAACAAAAAGAAGCGTTACTGGAGGCAAAGGGCTTTCAGGAGTTTTTAGAAAGAATAAAGATTACGTTAATGTAATCCTAGAAAAGATGGAGGAATCCTTCAATGAAGATTAAACCATACGGGGATACTTTAAATGACGGCAAGGTACAATTGAGTTTTACTTTGCCTGTTCCAAAGTCTGCAAAGGGAGTTACCGCTGCCAAAGAAATCGCAAAAGATATGGGTTTGATAGATCCTTCTGTAGTTCATGCAGAAGCTTTAAGTGACAATTTTAGTTTTTATATTATATATGGCAGCACTAAATCAGTAATTGATTTTGATAAGATTCGTGTCGAAGAAATAACAAGTAAAGCTATGGATAGAGAAGAAATTGAAGCTTTAATAAAAGATGAATTTGATAGGAATATAGTTTTTGTTGGGGCTTCAACAGGAACTGATGCACATACCGTTGGGATTGATGCTATAATGAATATGAAGGGTTTTGCTGGACATTATGGATTAGAAAGATACCAAGGTATTACAGCTTACAATTTAGGATCTCAAGTTTTGAATGAAGACTTCATCAAATTTGCGCAAGATAAAAAAGCGGATGTTTTATTGATATCACAAACAGTGACTCAAAAAGAAGTTCATCTAAAAAATATGATAGAATTAGTTGAACTTTTAGAATCAGAAGGATTAAGGGATAAGGTTATTCTAATCGCAGGTGGTGCAAGAATTACTCATGAGTTAGCAAAAGAATTAGGATATGATGCTGGGTTTGGACCGGGAAGTTATGCTGAAGATGTTGCAACTTTCGCTATTACTACACTAATCAATAAAAAAAGAGGTGTATTATAAATGCCAGTTGATAAATTAGACCAAATTACAACCAAGTTTGGTGATTCTGGGTTATCTAAGAATTTTGAGAATAAAACTTTTAGAAAATCACACATACTATTTGAAACATTGGGAGCTATGGATGAATTTAGCTCATACTTAGGGTTGTCTTACCACTATTGCCACATTGAGTTTATTAAAGCGATTCAAATGAATTTACAAAACATCAACTCTCTTATCGCAAGTGATTTCGATTCTGATTTATACAATATTTTGACGCAAATAAAAGAGTCTGATGTGGAGATTTTAGAAAAGAAAATTCAAGAATATTTAGCAATAAAACCTCTAGAAGCAAGATTCTATTTACCTGGGAGCGAAAAAACGATTCCGGGGGCTTATGTTGATTATTCTAGAGCTTTAGCTAGAAGAGCAGAAAGACAGTTAAATGCATTCGTCGATTATGAAAAAAGAGAAGATTTGGAGATATCAAAAAAATACTTAAATCGCCTTAGCGATTATCTATTTATATTGTCTTTTCATGTGTAAGAATTCATTTAAATTTGAAAAAGATTTTCTTAGATTTTTTCTTTAAATCTTATATTGTCTATGTTATAATGTTAGATGTTATAAAAACGCTTACAAATATGGGGAGAAAAGTTTGAAAACAATAGTTATCGGAGTAATAGGTGCCGATGTACACGCAGTAGGCAATAAAATAATTGAATATACATTATCCAAATCAGGTTATAATGTTATTAATATTGGAGTTTTGTCTTCACAAGAAGATTTTATTAATGCAGCTATTGAAACCAATGCGGATATGATCATGGTTTCTTCTTTATACGGTCATGGTGAAATTGATTGCCGAGGAATGAGAGATAAATGCATTGAATCAGGCATAGAAAACATTTTGCTTTATGTCGGAGGAAATATTGTGGTTGGTAAACAAGATTTCACGGAAGTGAAGCAAAGATTTATCGAGATGGGATTTAATAGAGTTTATCCTCCGGGAACTTCAATTGATGAAGCTTTAACAGATTTTAAAACAGATTTAGGAGAGTAAAATGGCAAATTATTTGCTGATTGATTTTGGCTCAACGTTTACCAAATTATGTGCTGTGAACTCTGAAAAATGTGAAATCTTAGGTACTGCTTCAGATTTTACAACTGTCGAAACAGACATTACAGAAGGTTATCAAAAAGCCTTAAGTAAACTCTTTGAGAAAATTGGTAATAAAATTAAATTTGAACAAGTAATTGCTTGTTCATCTGCAGCTGGCGGCCTTAAAATGGCCGCTATTGGTCTTGTCAAAGAACTAACTGTAGAAGCTGCTAAGCGAGTTTGTCTTGGAGCTGGAGCTAAGGTGGATTTAGTTTTTTCGCATCACTTAAACCAAAGCGAAATTCAACAAATTATTACTGGGAAAATTGATATAGTCCTTTTAGCTGGTGGTTCTGATGGCGGGAATTCGGAAGCGGTAATTTATAATGCTGAAATTCTTGGAAAATCCGGAATAAAAATTCCTGTAGTTTTCGCTGGTAATAAATCTGCGCAAGATCAAATTACAGAAATATTTAATAAGTATAATATGAATGGCCATATATGCGACAACGTTATGCCAACAATTAATGTTTTAAACATCACTAGTGCGAGAGAAAAAATTAGAGAGATTTTCTTAAAACAGATAATTGAAGCTAAAGGTATCAAGAAGATTGAAAATGATATTAATCGAGTTATACTACCGACTCCTTTAGCGGTTTTAGATGCTGCTAAGCTCCTTTCTGAAGGCTACTTAGAGGAAGAAGGTTTAGGGGAAATAGTTGTAGTGGATATTGGTGGAGCTACAACTGATTTATACTCAATCTGTAGTTCTTCAAAAAGAAGTGATGTTATAATTCAAGGCTTAGAAGAACCCTTCGCTAAACGTACGGTAGAAGGTGATTTGGGAATGAGATATTCTGCTCCTGGAATTGTGAAATCATTATCAGAACGGGAAATCAATTTTATCAACAAAGAAAAAGGCGTGGATATTGTAAGTGAAGTAAATCGACGTTATTCAAATGTTAAACTTTTACCAGAGAATAATCATGATGAGTTCGTTGAACAATTTTTAGCTGAAATGTGCGCTTATAGAGCGATGCATCGACATTGTGGCCGAATTAATGAAGTACTTACTCCAATGGGAAAGGTATTCAATCAAGTTGGCAAAGATTTATCTGACGTTAGTTATGTTATTGGTACCGGTGGAGTAGTAATAAAATCGAAGAAGCAATATGATATTTTAAAACAAACAACTAATATCCTTCATAATCCTTCTGAACTTAGACCTAATGACCCTGAGTTCTTGGTTGACCATGAATATATTATGGCTGCAATGGGATTGTTATCGAAAATTGATCCTATGGTTGCATTAAAAATTATGAAAAAACATATAAGTCATATCCGAGGTAGGCAAGATGAAACTAGTAAATAAGAAATTAACCGAACAGGAATTTCTTGAACAAAGACAAGAGGTCTTAAAAACATGGCCAACTGGCAGTGATGAAGAGTTGAATTTGGATATTGCCTTGGCTTATTTAAAGTTAATACCGGAAGAAAAAAATTTTGCGATTGTTTTAAATAAAGCAAAAGCAAATAATGATACATTGATTCAACCAAGAGGTGGTGTTCCAGTTTTATCTGAACACATTAAACTTCTTAATTATTTATCCGCTTCAGGAGCGGATTGTTTACCTTCGACGATTGATAGTTATACAAGACACAACCGTTATCAAGAAGCGCAAAAAGGTCTCGAGGAATCCGAGGCGAAAAACCGAGCGCTTTTGAATGGATTTCCAGCTGTTAATCACGGAGTCAAAGGCTGTAAAAAGGTTTTAGAGGCAGTTGATAAACCAGTTGAGGCTCGCCATGGCACTCCCGACGCAAGACTTTTATCGGAAATTATACACGCTGCTGGATGGACATCAAATGAAGGTGGGGGAATTTCTTATAATATTCCTTATGCTAAATCGATTCCACTTGAAGTGTCTATTAAGAACTGGCAATATGTTGACCGTTTAGTTGGCTATTATGAAGAACGCGGTATAAAAATTAATCGCGAACCTTTCGGACCGTTGACCGGAACCTTAGTTCCGCCTTCAATATCTAATACGGTTATGATTATCGAAGCATTGTTAGCCGCTGAACAAGGGGTTAAAAACATAACTGTTGGTTACGGTATGGGTGGTAATATGGTTCAAGATGTTGCGGCTGTCCATTCTCTATATGATCAAACCGTTGAATATCTTGACCGTTTTGGATATAGAGATATGGAAATATCAACTGTATTTCATCAATGGATGGGCGGCTTCCCTAGTGATGAAGCTGAAGCCATGGCCTTGATTTCTTACAGCTCCTCTGTGGCTGCTTTATCTAAAGCGACAAAACTAATTACTAAGTCACCTCACGAATCAGTGGGTATTCCAACTATGGAAGCCAATGGTTTGGGGGTTAAAGCATCAAAGTTTATTGTAAACATGCTAAAAGATCAAACTATTTCTGAAAGCGAAGATTTAAGAAACGAAATAGAACAAATAAAAAAAGAAGTTAATTGTTTAATAGATACTGTTTTAAAAGTCGGCGAAGGTGATTTGGCTGTCGGAACAGTAAGAGCTTTTGAACAAGGACTTTTGGACATACCTTTCGCCCCAAGTAAATATAATTCTGGCAAGGTTTTTCCAGCTAGAGATAACCAAGGCAGAATAAGAATATTAGAGTTCGGTAGTTTAGCTATGAATGACGAGATTAAAAAGTTTCATTATGATAAAATAAAGCAAAGAGCAGATTCTGAAAATAGAGAAATCTCTTTTCAGTTAACAGTTGACGATATTTATTCAGTTAGTAAAGGAAAATTAATAGGAAGGCCACTAAGGAATTTAAAATGAAAATTATAGATGTTGTATTATCAAAATCATATACAGGTTTTTTCTTTGATGATCAAAAAGCCATAAAAAATGGAGCCGCTAATGATGGCTTCTTTTATGTAGGAACGCCGATAATAGAAGGGTTTCAATCAATTAGACAAAGAGGAGAAGCTATATCAGTGCAATTGGTTTTAGAAAACGGTGACGTAGGACTTGGCGATTGCGCCGCTGTTCAATACTCAGGTACTGGAGGTAGAGATCCATTGTTTTTAGCAGACAACTATCTGCCTTTCATTGAAGAAAATATCGTTCCTATGCTTATCGGTTTAGAAGTTGATAATTTTAGAAATTTAGCAGAAAAATTTGATAGACTAGAAATAAATGGAAAGAAATTACATACAGCAATCAGATATGGATTGACTCAAGCTTTATTATCGGCTGTTGCCAAAAGTTCTAAGTTGACTATGGCAGAAGTTGTTCGTAAAGAGTATAATATTACTGATAAAGTATATAAACCTGTCCCGGTATTTACCCAAAGCGGCGATGACCGCTATGATAATGTAGATAAGATGATTATTAAAGAAGCTGACGTTCTTCCTCACGCTCTTATCAATAACGTCGATAAAAAATTAGGCAAGAATGGCGAGTTATTACTCGAATATATTAAATGGTTAAGAAATAGAATTATTCAACATCGAGTTAGAGAAGAATACAATCCGATTCTTCATATTGATTTGTATGGTACTATGGGTATTGCTTTTAACAATAATCTCGAAAAAATTGTGGAATATATGATTGTTTTAGAAAAAGCGGCTTCACCATTCAAATTAAGAATCGAAGGACCAATAGATGGCGGTAACAAGGAAGATACAATAAGATATTTAGCAGCTTTGACAAGAATGATTGATGAAAAAAAATCTACAATTGAAATTGTCGCTGATGAGTGGTGCAATACTTTAGAAGACGTTATTGATTTCGCTGATCAAAAAGCTGGCCATATGTTACAAATCAAAACTCCTGATTTAGGCGGAGTAAATAATATCTGTGAAGCGATTATTTATTGTAATAAAGTTGGTATCGGTAGTTATTGCGGTGGAACATGCAATGAAACAAACGTATCCGCAGAAGTAACGACAAATATCGCTATAGCGTGTATGGCTGACCAATGTTTAGCTAAACCTGGTATGGGTGTTGACGCTGGATATATGATTGTTAAAAATGAAATGAATAGAGTTTTAGCAATAACAAAGAAGAGGTAAAAAAATGAAAGGTATCGCTGGTAGCAAAGAATCCAATGATTGTTTAATAACGATTGAAACAAGCGAAAAAACGAAAATAGAAATCCAAAGTATTGTTGGGGCTTTTTTCTATGAACAGATTCTTAAAACTATCGAGGATACTTTAACTGAAAATAGAATCAAAAATGTTCTAGTCAAAATTGAAGATAGAGGAGCTTTAGATTATACAATTAAATCTAGGCTACTAACTGCGATTGAAAGGATGAAAGAAGATGTTTAGATCTTTATTGTTTATCCCTGGAAATAATCCGTCAATGTTACAAAACGCTGATGTTTTTTCCGCAGACGCCATTATTTTTGACTTAGAAGACGCCATCAGCATTAATGAAAAAACCAATGCCAGAAATTTGGTTAAAAATTATCTGACAACTTCAAGTGTATTACCAAAGCAAGTTGTTTTAAGGGTTAACGCTTATGGCGGTAATTGGTTCGAGAAAGATATAGAATTATTAAAAACAGGTAAAGTAGACTACTTGTTAATTCCTAAGATGGATAAATTGACTATGGAAGGAATCGACCGGTTTCTAAATCACTACGAAACGACCAACCATCTTCCAGAAACTAAGTTAATCGCTTTGATTGAAACAAGTCGAGGTGTCCTTGAACTTCCTGATTTTGCCCAAAACAAAAGGCTTGTGGCTTTATTTTTAGGTGCAGAAGATTTGACAAGTGATTTAGAAATAAAAAGAAGTGAAAGTGGAGATGAAATATTTTATGCTAGATCAAAAATCATCTATACTTCCGCCGCCAATCATTTAGTCGCAATTGACACTCCATATACTAACATAAATAGTAGCGAAGGTTTATTAAAGGATTGCACATACGCAATGAGTATCGGAATGAAAGCGAAAGCTTGCATTCACCCTAATCAATTAGAGATAGTGAACAAAGTTTTTTCGCCTAGTGAAGATGAAATCAAATGGGCATTAGCCATCATTGAGATTCATGAAACTAAGCCAAATGTCGGCGCTTTTCAATTTCAAGGAAAAATGATCGATAAACCAATAATCGATCGGGCTAAAAAAATAGTTGAAAAAGCTAAAAAATTTAAGTTACTGTAGGTGAAATAGATGATTAACGGAGTAGGGAGATTCATTCCTGATAACTTAGACCCATTTGTCTCTAGTGACAATTTTTTAACCAAGGAAAGAAAATTAATTTCTAAAAAAAATAAACAGTCTAAGACTGTTTTTTTAAATAATTTGACGGAAGTATTTGATATTTTAAACATAACTTCAGGAATGACATTTTCATTTCATCACCATTTGCGAAACGGCGATCAAGTCATTCAAATGGTAACGAATGAAATTGGTAGAAGGAATTTACAAAATATTCACTTAGCTCCAAGTTCGATATTTCCTAACTATACTAATTTAGTAGATTTGATTAGAAACGGGAATGTCACAGATATTCATACAAACTATCTTAATGGCCCGGCGGCTAAATTGATTAGTGAAGGCTATTTGCGAGGAAAATTGGTAATGAATACACATGGCGGAAGAGCAAGAGCGATTGAAAGCGGAGATTTATTAATCGATGTTGCTTTTATTGCTTGTCCAGTAGTCGATAAAAACGGTAATGGACATGGTTCTTTTGGTAAAAGCGCTTGTGGAACATTGGGATATGCTGTTAGTGATTTAGAATATGCAAAAAAAGTTGTTTTGGTAACCGACACCGTGGTTGAAGAATTAAAAGATTATCAATTAGACGGTCAGTATGTTGATTATGTTTTGGTAATCGACTCTATTGGAGAAAGAAGCGGAATCGTTTCGGGTACTACGGAAATCACCAAAGATCCTATAGGTTTAAAAATCGCCAAAGAATGCGCTAATTTATTGAATTTTTTAGGTTTAATTAAAAATGATTTTTCGATGCAGACAGGTGCTGGTAAAACATCTTTAGCTGTTGTTAGTTTTGTTGAAGACATTATGAAGAAAAATAAGATTGTTGGTTCTTTTGCATCAGGCGGAATTACTAAATCTTATGTAGATATGCTAGAAAATGGATTATTCAAAAAATTATATGATGTTCAATGCTTTGATTTAGAAGCAGTTGCGTCTTTCGCTAAAAATGAAAATCATATAGCAATGTCAGCCAGCGAATACGGAAATCCCTTTGAAAAGAATCCGATTTGCAACAAGTTGGATTTTGTTGTTTTAGGAGCTACGGAAATTGACCTCGACTTCAACGTCAATGT
Organism: Caryophanales bacterium UBA5732; assembly: GCA_002419445.1. Taxonomy (GTDB): domain Bacteria; phylum Bacillota_I; class Bacilli_A; order Izemoplasmatales; family Hujiaoplasmataceae; genus UBA2289. The sequence continues at coordinate 14,292 of DIGC01000109.1, read as the reverse complement.
TACTACCGATTCTTTAGGGTATTTAATTGGCGGAAGTGGCGGGCACGCAGATATTGCTTACGGAGCTGATGTAACAATAATTATATCGCCGCTTATTAAGTCGAGAATTCCTATTATCAAGGAAAAAGTTATGACCGTTACGACACCTGGATCAGATGTTGATATTTTGATTACTGAAAGAGGAATAGCAATTAATCCTTTAAGAAAAGACTTAAAAGAAAAATTAAAAGGCAGTTCTTTCCCAATCTTTGAAATAGGAGAGCTTTTAGAATTGACTCATAAAATTACCGGAGTTCCAAAGGATATTAAATCTGATGAAAAAGTCATCGGGTATATCGAATATCGTGATGGAACATACTTGGACTGTCTTAGAAAAGTCAATTATGAATATTAAAGATAATATCTTAAATAGCAGAGAAGAAAGAGCAAAATTAATAAATACATATCTTTTGGATTACAAAACTGTAATCTCAGTTAAAGCTAATATGCCAGGATTAGATAAAAATAATCAGCTTTCTTATTTGTTAGTTAATGCTTTTTCTTATTTAACTAATACAATTTCAAATTCGAAGATAGACTATCGTCAAAATGATGATGGTCCATTTCTTCTTATTATGACAAATGACGTTGATTCTCAAAGCGTCAAGAATGAGATGGTTGAAATAGAAAATAGTCACGAATTAGGAAGACTAATTGATATCGATGTATATGATAAACAAGGAAGTTTTTCTAGAGGCGGTAGAAGAATTTGTTATCTTTGCGATGAATACGCTATAAACTGCATTAAAAATAATAAACATTCTTTCGAAGAAATTATTGAATTTATTCGCGATAAGGTGTATAAGTATTATCAAAGAATTTTATGGGATAATTTGGATTCAAGTATTATGGAAGAACTTGCTTTGGATCCTAAATTCGGGTTAGTAACACCTTATAGTTCAGGTAGTCATAAAGACATGAACTATGAATTAATGATAAAAGCGAAGACAGCAATTATTCCTTTTTTCATCAAGATGTTTTTTGTAACTTGTGAAAAAAAGGATGTCAATGATTTGTTAATAGAACTTAAAAACATTGGAATAAGCGCTGAAACAGCAATGTTTTTAGCCACTGAAGGTATTAATGCTTATAAGGGTTTAATTTTTAATCTAGGATTAGTAGTCTCGGGTATAGCTTATAAAATATCTAGGTTCTCAAGTGAAAACATTTTTGAAATATTCAAAAAATTTGCGGAAATTCTTTTTAAAGAATACAAATATAGAGGACATAGTTATGGAGACATTGCTTACCAAAAATATTTGATTTCAGGAATTAAGGGTGAAGCGCTAAACGGATTTAAACACGTTCAAGAAGCTCTCCCGATATTGAAAGATTTTACTTGGATTAGCAAGATTAGAGCCTTAGTTTTTTATATTACTAACATTGAAGATACATCTTTTTTAAAAAGGGCTGGAAGTATTGAGTCATATCTTGAGGTAAAAAAACTCTTCGTTGATTTGGATATTTTTGATATGAATCAAGTAAATGGCTTGAACCAACTATGTATTGAAAATAATCTAAGTTTTGGAGGTAGCGCTGACTTGTTAGTGGTAACTGTATTTCTCAAAAAAATTAATGATTTGTGGCAGTTTTTTTGATAAGAAATATTTAGACAAAAAAATTCTTTTTTTTAAAAATATTTTCTTGACAATAAAACTAATAAATAGTAAAATCTTTATGCGAGTGGAATATGGAGGTTTAGCTCAGCTGGGAGAGCATCTGCCTTACAAGCAGAGGGTCGGCGGTTCGATCCCGTCAACCTCCACCACGCCGAAATAGCTCAATCTGGTAGAGCAACTGACTTGTAATCAGTAGGTTGCGGGTTCAATTCCTGCTTTCGGCACCACTTACACAACTTATGCTTATGCATTAATGTGGCGTACTGATTATACAGTACGCCGCATTTATTTTAAGGTGAATTATGAACGTCAAAGTTGATCAGAAGTCGCATTTAATTTTATATAGAAACCCAATTTGGAAAGGTCTTTTGTATCTTAGTTTTCCTGTTTTTTTAGTTAATGTTCTAAAAACTCTTCACGATATCGTCGATGGTGTCTTTTTGGGAATGGTAGATGGGGTTACTGATACCGGTGCTTCTTTAGCGACATCCATGCAAAGTGCAGTTGCTTTGACTTGGCCGATTTTTTTCATTTTTATTTCATTCGGTATGGGATTGAGTGTTGCGGGTAACGCACTTATCGGACAATATGTCGGAAAAGGCGACTACGAAACCGCTAAGAAATACTCGAATAATACGGTTTTTATATCTTTATTTTTAGGAGTTTTATTTACAGTTATATCATATGTGTTGGCACCATCTGTCTTAAGCCTCATGGGTGCTGAAGGTACAGATTTAACTTTTGCGATAACATATCTACGTATAAGAAGTTTTGAATTACCGATTCTATTTTTAATTTTCGCTTTTGAGGCGGTTAGAAGAGCTACTGGAGATACAGTTACACCGGTAATTATAAGTGCAATCGGAATTGTGCTTAACATCATTTTAACACCTCTAATGGTGTTGAATTTAGACTTAGGCGTTACCGGAGCTGCTTTATCGACAGTTTTAGCACACGTTGTAATTTTGCCAATAGTTGTATTTTTCTTGTTAAAATCTAGAAAAAGTTTAACTGTTAATTTTAATATAAAACAATTAAATAAATTAATAATAAAAGATATATTTGAGATTGGGATTCCCGCTTCAACTGGACAATCTATTCAAGCGGTAGGTTTTGTGATTTTAAATTCCTTAATTTACGCTTATGGAACTAGCGTCTCCGCTGCTTTTTATATTGGTAATAGAATAAGTTCTTTAGTAATGTTTCCTGTTTCAGCTGTGGCTTCGATAGTAGCGATTTATATCGCTCAAAATGTTGGGGCTGAGAATGTTCCTCGAGCAAAGAAATCTGTAAGAGAAGGTATTATTATCTCGGTTATTATGATGGTGATAGGAATCGCAATTTTGTTGCCATTTAGTGAAGCAATCGTTCTCCTTTTCTCTAAAGACGAAAGCACAATTAGTTTTGCAAAAACATATGTTTTCTGGATAGGTATTGGCTTGCCTTTGATGGCTTTATTCCAAGTTTATCTTTCGGCCTTCCAAGGTAGTGGAGAAACCAAAAAATCATTTGTTTTGGCGATTACAAGACTTTGGGTATTAAGATTGCCGATGATTCTTCTCGCTAATAAGTACACTAATTTAGGACCAATGGGTATTTGGTACGCTATGTTAGCAAGCAATGTTTTAGCCGCTTTTGTTGGCGCGTTTTTGTATAGCAAAGTGAAGTTTTTACCAAAAACAAGAAAGGCGGTTTAGTATGAATAATCTTGTGTTTCCTGATTATGATCATTCGTTATTAAACATCACCGCTTCAATTCTTAAAAACTATCATGTCGAGTTAGGATATAAATCACTTGAACCACTTGACAAACTATTTAGTAAAAACTATCGGAACGTTATCTTTTATTTAATTGACGCTATGGGAAGCGAAATTTTAAACAAACACTTAAACCAGACTCAGTTTTTAGTGAAAAACAAAATTGAAGACTTGACCACTGTTTTTCCTTCGACGACAGTCGCGGCCACGACAACGGCTACTACTGGATTACCTCCAGCAGTTACTGGTTGGATTGGTTGGCAACAATACGTTCACGAAGAAGATAAAAACGTAATATTTTTTCTTAATCAAGATTATTATGATGAAGAGTATAAGTTCAATTACAATATTTCTGAAAAATATGTTAAAGTAAAATACATTTATGATTTAATAAATGAAAAAAACTCTACCGTTAAGACCCATGAAATATTTCCAGAGTTTAGAATAAAAGAGCATAAAACCATTCAGGATCAAGTGAATACCATTGTCAAAACTATAAAAAATCAAGAGAAAAACTTTATTTATGCTTATTGGGACAAACTTGATACTTATCTTCACGAATATGGAACAACTTCAGAAGTTGTTCAAAACCATATAAAAGAAATAGATAACGCAATTCAAGACTTATATAGTAATTTGGATGAAGATACCTTAGTAATAATTACCGCTGATCACGGGCAAGTGGATATTGAAGGAATTAATCTTTGGGAGTATGAAGAATTGACTTCAATGTTCGAACATCAACCGGCAATTGAAGCTAGAGCTACTGCCTTTTATGTTAAGGAAGAAAGTCTTGATGAATTTGAAAAAACATTCAACAAACACTTTAAAGATAAATTCATTTTGTACAAAAGCGATGAAGTTCTACAAATGAATTTGTTTGGAAAAGGGGAAATAAGCCCTAGAACAAAAGGCTTTTTAGGAAATTACTTTGCTATAGCAATCGACAAATATAGTTTCCGTTTACAAAACGCTAAACATGTTCACAAGGCAACACACGCAGGCTTGCTAAAAGATGAAATGATGATTCCGCTTATAATATTAAATAAAAAGGCTCTCTAAGCGAGAGCCTTTATTCTAGTGAGTGAACCATTAATTCTGCAGTAGAAATATTAGTGGCAAGTGGAATTTTATATACATCTGATAACCTTAATAAAGCTGATACATCCGGTTCATGAGGTTGAGCTGTCAAAGGATCCCGAAAAAAGAAGATTAAGTCAATCTTTCCATTAGCGACTTCAGCGCCAATTTCTTGATCTCCGCCAAGAGGACCCGAACGAAAACATTTAATGTTTAGTCCTGTTGCTTCAATAATCTTGTGCCCGGTTGTTCCTGTAGCTACGAGAGTATGCTTTTTTAAAGTATTTTTATATTTTTTTGCAAAATCAAGCATTTCAGGTTTCATTTTATCATGAGCGATTAAAGCGATAATCATATTAAGTCTCCTTATTTTAAAATATCATTTTGATTATAACATAAAAGATGGATTTTTTGTAAGGTTTGAATAATTTAAAAAGACAATACAACATAGGTATCGTTTTTAGGAAAAATATAGTTGCTTTTTAAAAATTGTTTTGTTATAATGTAATAGCGAAAAAATAAAACGGAGGGGTAGCGAAGAGGCTAAACGCGGCAGACTGTAAATCTGCTCCCATCGGGTTCGGCGGTTCGAAACCGTCCCCCTCCACCATTCATTATCAGCTAATGCTGGTATTTTTTTTTGAAAACCAAAAGCTATATTACAGTGATACTTCGTTGACAGAGAATTATAATAGTATTATAATTATTACTAGATAGGAGAGATGTGTGATGAAGAAAGTTTATATAAAAGGTATTTGCTGCAAAGGCTGTGCCAAAGAGCTTCAGGGGTTATTCGAAAAAATATACGGCATCTCAAATGTTAACGTATCTACAGAAAATTGTACAGTAACATATGACGGGTATGTATCAAATAAAGTAATTCTAGAAGCTTTAGCGGGAACAAAATATCAAGTAGAAAAGATTGTTTCTGAATAAAAAGCTCGTACGAGCTTTTTAATTTGCAATAACAAAATTTACTTGGAATAAAAATTTAAAATGATATAATAAAATAGACTTATTGAACAAGAAGGTGAATTAGTTGGAAAACCTAATTAGAGAACTAGTTGAACTTGATAAATTAAAAAGACTCGAAATACAAAAACTCGAAGATGAGAAAGCAAAGTTAGGGTCTTTTTTACGTGAAGAGAGAAAAAGAATTGAAGCTGAATATCAAGCGGAAGCTAAAGCGATTTATGAAAAAAGAAAAAGCGAAGTTGACAAAATAATTAGTGAAGCGCAAATTTCCGCTAAAATAGATTTTGAAAAAAATGTTAAAGAATTAAATGAAACTTATGAAACTAACAAGGATAAATGGGTCGAAACATTATATCAATATTGTATCGATAGTAAATAATAAGGAGTAACAATGCCTAATTTTGCAGGAAATTCAATAATCTCTAAAGCTAAGTCGATGTATAGCAAGAGACTTTTTCCGACGGATTATGAAGAATTATTGAAATTTAATAGCATTCCTGAAATTGTTGCATATCTGAAAAAAGCTGATAAATATACAAATACATTAGAAAAGGTTATGGATTACTCTTTGCACCGTGGTCAATTAGAAGATTTGATTAAAAAGAGTTATTTTTTTAATGTTGCTAAATTAGTTAATTTTGTCAGCACGAAAGATCGCAAGTTTTATGAGATAGATATGATTAAACGTGAGATAGAAATTGTTCTATCTAGTTTAAGATCGATTATTTCTGGAAATATTGAAAGCTCTATCAGAGACCTACCTCTTTTCTTTAAAAAACACGCTAGTTTTGATATTGAAGAGGTTACCAAATCTCTGTCTTTTCGGGATTTATTGTTAAGCCTTAAAAATACTAGATACGAAGATATTATTAGACCTTTTTACGCGGAAGATCCGATAGATGTTAGATATACCGATATCGAGCAAGCTTTGTACTTGGCATATCATGATATAGTTATTGAAAGAATAAACACCTATTTTACTGGTAAAATAAGAAAAAATCTGATGGATATATACCAAACCAAAGTCGAAGTTGATAATATTATAAAAATATATCGTTTGAAGAAGTTCTATGATGCATCTGAAGAAGAAATCAAAAAAGCTTTGGTTATGGAAAATATTCGAATGAAAAAAGCTGATTTGGAAAAGTTAATTAAAATCGAAGATCCTAATGACGTATTACTTAGTATATCTCAATCGGTTTATCAATCCTATATTGATGAAGATGATTATGTTTATATTGAGTATCAAGCTGAGAAAATTAAATACAATATTGCTAGAAGATATATGTATTTTTCAACAGTTCCGGCAATTGTGTATACCGTATTCATATTTTTAAACGAAATCGAACAAAAGAATATCTTCAATATAATTGAGGGCATACGTTATGACATCAAAAAAGAAGACATTCGCAAAATGTTAATATATTGAGGTGAAATAGATGGCTATTGCTAAATTAAAATTATTTAATATCTCATCAAATACTAAAAACATCGATTCTATCTTAGCTAGAGTTGTGGAAATAGATTATATACATCTAGTTCCCGCTAGCGAGATAGTTGATAAAGTGCATGGCTTACAGTCATACTCTACCGATAATCCTTGTAACATTATTTTAAAAGAGATATTGGATGTTGAAAAAAATTATAATATTAATATTCCTTTAAAAGAAGTATGTTCTTTAGATTACTCATTAGAAAATATGAGAGAATACATTCATACAATCCACGAGAATATCAATCAACTCTCTGTTCATAAAAAAGATACCTTGGAGTTAATTAAGAAGTATCAAGACGCTTTAACTCAAGTTAATAATATTGAAAACTTAAATATTCCACTGGATGATTTGTTCTCATCACAATATATTAATGTAAGAGTTGGTAGAATACCGCTTGACAGTATTGAAAAACTAAACTTCTATAGCGCAAAACCTTTTATTTTTCAAACTTTTCATGTGGAAAGAGGATACGCTTGGTGTTTGTATTTAACTACCACAGACGGAGAAAGAGAAATTGACAATATTTTTTCTTCTCTATTCTTTGACCGAGTCCACATTCCTGATTTCGTTCACGGTACTCCTTTAAGCGCTCAATCAACTTTAAAAATGGAAATTGAAGTCGCAGAACAATCTTTATTAGAAATTGAAGAAGATATTCAAAGTATAATTCAAGATAGTATGGATCGTTTAGTTGAAGTTAAGAACGAATTGCTATTTTTAGCTAAATTATACGAAGCAAAGAAATATGTTGTTGGACTTGGCAATAAAATCAATATCAATGGTTTTGTGGAATTGGACAATGTTAAAAAGTTAGAAGATCTTTTCATTGATATGCCAGAGGTTGAGATAGAAACCAGACCACCTGATTATGATAAACGTCTTACACCGCCAACAAAATTAAAGAACAATTGGTTTACAAAACCTTTTGGCATGTTTGTGGAGATGTATGGCGTTCCTAGTTATCATGATATGGATCCAACGCCAATAGTTGCGATTACATATAGTTTATTGTTCGGTATCATGTTTGGTGATTTAGGTCAAGGTTTGTTATTGATAGTGTTGAGTTTCTTGCTATTTAAGTTTAAAGGTATGAAACTAGGAGCTGTCGGAATTAGAATTGGTATCTCATCGGCATTTTTTGGGTTTTTGTATGGTTCCTTTTTCGGAAATGAAGAAATTTTAATTCCTGTATTCCAAAATGTTTTTGGTCTGGTAGATAAACCTTTTCATGTCATGGATTCAAATTTCACAATGACTCTATTGATAACTACTGTGGCTTTGGGATCGATTTTGATTGTTACTTCAATGATATTAAACATTATTACAACGCTAAAACGAAAGCATTATGCAGAGACATTCTTTTCACATAATGGAGTTGCTGGTTTAGTTTTCTATGGATATGTGTTAGTTACAATCGCCTTGATGTTCACAACGGGATATAGTTTATTAACTCCATTATTCGTAGTACCTTTTGCGATTTTACCACTATTTATAATTATGTTTAAAGAGCCGCTGGAAAGGTTAATGCACGGACATAAAATGTTTCCTGATGGTGTTGGTGGGTTCATTACTGAAGCCTTCTTCGAAGCTTTTGAAGTTGTGTTATCATACATTACTAATACAATGAGTTTCTTGCGTGTTGGTGGATTCGTATTATCACATGCTGGGATGATGCTGGTTGTCTTTACTTTAATGGAAATGATGGACGGTGTATTCGCTCAAGGTCTAGTTTTAGTTTTAGGTAATTTATTTGTTATGGGATTAGAAGGATTAATTGTTGGTATTCAAGTTTTAAGATTAGAATTTTATGAAATGTTTTCGAGATACTTTGAAGGAAATGGAATTCCTTTCAAATATAATGTTAATTAGGAGGATTTATGATGTTAAGTAAATTAGAAATTATTCTACCATTAGTTTTGGTTATATTGATTACACTGCCTTTAGTAAAAGCTTTTTTAGGTAAAACAACTAAAAAATCTGCAAAAGTAAGATTATATACGCATATATCTTTATTCTTTGCGCTTTTATTATTTGTTTTCATTTGGCAATCTAGCAATTTATCTTTATTCGCGGCTGAAGGTGATGTTGTCGTGGCTGACGGATTTGCTGGATCTATCGCTCAAGGGCTTGGCTTTATCGGTGCTGCTTTAACTACTGGTATGTCAGCTTTAGGCGCTGGTATTGCAGTTGCCGCCGCAGCTCCAGCTGCCATTGGAGCTTTCTCTGAAAACGAAAAGAACTTTGGTAAATCATTGATTTTCGTTGCTCTTGGAGAAGGGGTAGCAATTTACGGTTTGTTAATATCAATTTTGATTATCAACAAACTTTAAAAAGAAGGAATTTAAATGAAATTCTTTTTGATTACAGATAATGTGGATACTTTAATGGGAATGCGCCTTGTAGGAATAGAAGGCGTTGTTCTCCATGACCGAAACAAATTATTGAAAGAAATCGAAAGAGTTTTGCATGATGAAACAATCGGGATACTATTGATTACTACTAAATTAGTCGAATTATCCCCGGATATTATTTCGGAATTAAAACTTAAAAGGCAAAAACCTTTAATTGTTGAAATTCCAGATCGCCATGGCCAATCTAAAATGGGTACGAGTATTGATGAATATGTATCTGAAGCCATTGGCGTAAAATTATGAGGTGAGTTATGCCATACTTTAATAATAATGATGACGCTTATCGCCTTTTTTCTAAGGATATTTCATCTAAGGCTGATGAAGAAATCAATCGTTTAAAAAATGAGATTTCTGATAATAAAGAAAAAAATATTAAACGAATTGAAACCGAATTGCATACAAGAGTATTTAGAAGTCTTGAAATTGACTTAAATGACTTGAATGCTGATTTTAGCGCAAACTTTAGCCGGGTTAAGAATGAATATACACGTGTTTTGATGAAAAAACGAAGAGATTTACTTGATTCAATTGTCAAAGAAGCGAGAGAAAAAAGCGTTAAATTTGTGAACAGCCCTGATTATAAAAAATTCATTGATGCCAAAGTCTTAAATGTTAATGAGAGATTTTGTAAGCAATCAGTTGAATTTAGAGTGAAAAAGGGAGATAAAATAGTTATCGAAGCCATCAAAGGTACTTTTGATGGTAAATATGAAATAAAAGAAATCAATGAAATAGAAATTGGTGGTTTTTCTGTGATTTGTTATCAAATGGGAGTAATGTTAGATGAAACTATTGATTCAAGGCTTAGAGAAAAACAACTATGGTTCTATGAACATTCTGATTTAGCTTCTAAGTAATGAGATTTGAGGTGTTTTTATGAATGAAGTTTACTCAATTAATGGCCCAGTTATAAAAGTTAAAAATGCTAAGAACTTTAAGATTATGGAAAAAGTTTTTGTTGGTAAACAAAAACTATTAGGCGAAGTTATTTCTATTAATGACGATCATACCGTAATCCAAGTTTATGAATCGACCACAGGATTAATGCGTGGGGAAATAGTATATAATTCCGGTGAAGCAATTTCAGCGGTTTTAGGTCCTGGTTTATTAGGAAATATCTTTGATGGAATACAAAGACCGTTACATTCAATTTTCAAAGAAAATGGACCATATATCAAACCAGGAACAAATGTTGATTGTTTAGATATGGAAAAAACTTGGGACATAACTTTAAAAGTTAAACTTGGAGATTATATCCGTTTTGGCCAAATATTCGCTGTTACTATGGAAACTTCACTTATTGAACATCGCTTATTAGTTCCAAAAAATGTGTCTGGCGAAGTAGTTATGGTAAAGCCAAACGGCTCATATAAGTTAGAAGAAGTTATCGTACAAGTAAAAGATAAAAATGATGTAATTCATGACTTGAATATGTATCAAAAATGGCCGATTAAAGAATCTAGGCCGATTGAAAATCGTTTACCTTTAACAATACCACTAGTCAGTGGCCAAAGGGTAATCGATACTTTGTTTCCAATTGCCAAAGGCGGAAGCGCAGCTGTTCCAGGAGGATTTGGTACTGGTAAAACCATGATGCAACATCAGTTTGCTAAATGGTGTGACGCGGACATAATTGTTTATATCGGTTGTGGCGAAAGAGGTAACGAGATGACGCAAACTCTTGATGAGTTTACGGAGTTAATTGACCCTAAAAGTAATAAACCATTAATTGAAAGAACAGTTTTAATTGCTAATACTTCCAATATGCCAGTCGCAGCTAGAGAAGCTAGTATTTATACCGGCGTTACTATAGCTGAATATTACCGCGATATGGGGTACCATGTTGCCGTGATGGCTGACTCAACATCTAGATGGGCTGAAGCTTTAAGAGAAATTAGCGGTCGTTTAGAAGAAATGCCTGCTGAAGAAGGGTTCCCTGCGTATTTACCGAGCCGTATTTCTCAATTTTATGAACGAGCTGGTTATGTTAATACATTAAGCAATAGCACTGGATCGGTTTCGATTGTTGGGGCGATTTCTCCTCAAGGTGCTGATTTTTCAGAACCTGTTACTCAAAATACAAAGCGCTTTGTTAGGGCTTTCTGGGCTTTAGACAAAGAATTAGCTTATGCAAGACATTACGCCGCTATAAATTGGAATTTAAGTTACTCTGAATATATCGGCGATTTAAGCAAATGGTATAACAAAAACATTAGTCCGGAATTTTTGGAATATAGGCAAAGATTTATCACTATTTTGGCCGAAGAAAACAAACTAATGGAAATTGTAAAACTAATAGGTAAAGATGTTTTGCCATCTGACCAAAAATTGGTTTTAGAAATTGCGAGAGTAATTAGAGTTGGTTATCTTCAACAAAGTGCTTTTCATAAAGACGATACCTTCGTACCTTTAGAAAAACAATTGAAAATGATGAAATTAATATTGTATTTGGAAAGAGCTGCCTCAGTAATAGTAAAAGAAGGTAAGGCTTTTAGTTTATTAGTAAGAAGTAACGTATTTGAAAAAGTCATTAAAGTTAAATACGAGATTCCAAATGATAATCTTGATTTATTTGAAGATTATTACAAGATGATTGATGAAACACTAAGCGCAATCAAGTAAGGAGGCCGATTATGAATTTACAGTATATAGGCTTAAAAGAAATTAACGGACCATTAATCTTCTTAGACAATGTCAAAAACATTGGTTTTGAAGAAATGGTAGAAATTAGACTTGAAAACGGTACTGTAAGACACGGTAGAGTTGTGGAAATAACTGGAGATCTAGCTGCGATATTAGTTTTTGAAGGCACAAGAGATTTATCGCTAACAAATACTGTTATTAAGTTCAGCGGAAAGCCAATGGAAATCGGTTTATCTAAAAATGTTTTAGGTAGAGTCTTTAACGGTATTGGGACACCTATTGATGGATTAGGACCAGTTTATGTTGATGAATACCGAGATATTAATGGTGAACCTCTTAATCCGGTATCAAGGTTATACCCAAAAAATTACATTAATACTGGTATCTCAAGTATTGATGGTTTAACTACTTTAATTCGTGGGCAGAAATTACCAATTTTTTCAGGCTCTGGTCTACCTCATAACGATTTAGCTGTCCAAATTGTAAAACAAGCGAAATTAACTGGAAGTGATTCTGGTAAATTCGCTGTTATTTTCGCTGCTATGGGTGTTACAAATGACGTTGCTAATTATTTTAAAAGATCATTTGAAGAAGCAGGCGTTTTAGATAATGTTGTTATGTTCTTAAATTTATCTAATGATCCAATTATCGAAAGACTTTTAACGCCAAGATGTGCCTTGACGACTGCGGAATATTTAGCTTATAAACATGATATGCATATTTTGGTTGTAATGACGGATATGACTGCGTATTGTGAAGCTTTAAGAGAATTTTCATCCAGTAAGGGTGAAATTCCTGGTAGAAAAGGTTATCCTGGTTATTTATATTCAGATTTAGCGTCTTTATTTGAAAGAGCCGGTATTGTTAAAAATGCTAACGGTTCAGTGACGCAAATTCCAATTTTGACAATGCCAAATGACGATATTACTCATCCAATCCCTGACTTGACTGGTTATATTACTGAAGGCCAAATTGTATTAGATAGAGACTTGCACCAACAAGGAATATATCCACCAATTGGAGTGTTACCATCTTTATCAAGATTAATGAAGGATGGTATCGGTGCTGGATATACACGGGCTGATCATCAACCGTTGATGAACCAACTTTTTGCTTCATACGCTAAAGTTATGGACGCAAGAAGTTTAGCTTCAGTAATTGGCGAAGATGAACTAAGCCAATCGGATAAAAGTTACATTCAATTTGGAAAATATTTTGAAAAATATTTTATTTCCCAAGGCTATATCAATCGAGACATTACCGATACCTTAGATTTGGGATGGAAATTACTGTCAATTTTCCCTCGAGAAGAACTTGATAGAACTGATGAAAAAATACTTAATGAATATTATAACCATTCTGAAGCCGTGGCTACTTTTGATTTAGACAAGAGTGTTATTATAAAAGAATTGTCGAACGAGGAAATGTAAGATGGCTCAAAAACAGATTTTTCCGACAAAAGGTAATCTGATTGCCCTCAAAAAAACTGTTAAGTTAGCTGAACTTGGATATGAGTTAATGGATAGAAAAAGAAATATTTTGATTAGAGAAATGATGAAACAAGTCGATCGAGTCAGAACTTTAAGAAGTGAGATTTCTTATATCTATCAAAGAGCTTATTTTACTTTACAAGAGGCTAATATTACATTGGGAGTTATCAATGATATCGCCAAAGCGATACCGATTGATAATAATTTGGATATTACCTATCGTTCGGTCATGGGTGTTGAAATACCTAAAGTTTTATACGAAGAAGATGATATAAAAATTAGATATGGTATTTCCAGCACGAATACCAAATTTGACTATGCATATAAAAGTTTTTTGAAAGTTAGAGATTTAACTCTTGTTTTAGCAGAAGTCGACAATAGCTTATATCGTTTGGCAGATGCGATTCGAAAAACTCGGAAACGCGCTAACGCACTAAAGAATATTGTAATACCGGATTATAAGAAAAAAATCAAATTCATAAGCGATACTTTAGAGGAAAGAGAAAGAGAAGAGTTTACCAGAAGAAAAGTAATCAAGTCTTCAAAAGCAAAAAAACTAGTGGTGAATTAAAGATATTTCTTGACTAATTGGCGCAAATATACCATAATATTATATGACTCTTTTAGGGGTGTGGTGTCAACGGTAGCACGACAGTCTCCAAAACTGTTTGTACGGGTTCAAATCCTGTCACCCCTGCCAATTTTGAGTCAATTGATACGTTTTATAAATTATTAAACATTCGTAATCGCGAATGTTTATTTTTTTATTTAATAGGAAATT
>DIGC01000010.1 GCA_002419445.1 Caryophanales bacterium UBA5732 | reverse complement strand
ATTGATTTTAAAATGTAATAAATCGCAATCATTGACATAAATCCTGGGAATAGCCCTAAGATAATCGCAATTCCTAAGAATTTCTTTCTCGCTCTAAACTTAATCTTACTCATAACATAAGCTACTGAAAGAGTTAATAAAGTTGAAAGGAAGAAAGTGAAGATACTGACGATCATTGTGTTGATAAACCATTGGATGAATGGATTATTACCATCAGCGTTTTCAAACAAGATTATAAAGTTTTCTAAACCAAATGATTTAGGAAAATAATGACCGACTACCGTACTGACTAAATTACCGTCACGGTATTCAACTCTAAATGCCGTTAAGAAAATCCAAAGGATCGGATATAACCAAATAACTGATAAGAATATTAAAGTGATATAAGAGAAGATGGTCGAAGTAATTCTTGATACTCTGACGCTTTTAAACTTCTTTTCTTTAACGTCTTTTATCATTGGAAAGCATCCTCCTCTTTAAATGATTTACTGCGGCGGTAAGAAATAAGGGTCGCAGAAGCGGTAATAATAAATGTCATAATTGCGATTACAGAACCAAGGTTATAATCGTTTTGTTCAATTGTCAACTTATATAACCAAGTAACCAATAAGTCGGTTTCTCCGGCTATCGCTCCGCCAGCGGCTCTTGGTAAACCACCTGTCAGTAAGAAGATAACGTTGAAACTTGTAATATTACCGATGAATGAAGTAATTAAATAAGGCGTCGTTACGAAAATGATATAAGGAATGGTAATGTTGAAGAATGCTTGTCTTTTTGTCGCCCCATCAATTTGAGCAGCTTCATATAATTCTGAAGGCACATTCATTAAAATACCAGATGTCATCAGCATTGTATAAGGAACACCAATCCATACGTTAATTAAGATAATGGCAATTCTCGCTATCCATGGATTACTAGCGAAAGCGAGAATTTCAAAAGGATCACCCGGATTCATCAATCCAATCGTCACGAATAATTGGTTTATCGGCCCCCCGTTAGAGAGCAGACTTCGCATTGCTAAAAGCGTCACAAACTGTGGTAATGCGATGGTGATAACAAAAACAGTTCGCCACATTTTTTTCATTTTTACTTCTTTTTTGTTGATGAGTAAAGCTAATAAGATACCACCGATATAATTAGTAGCAGTAGCGAAGAAAGCCCAGACAAACGTCCATCCCAGAACAGGAAGAAATCTTCTGGATATTTCACCGGTATCCGCAAAGATTAAAGCAAAGTTTTGAAATCCTACCCAATCAATTAAAATTTGTCCTGACGGATGTTCTTTGTCGGCGTTGGTAAAAGCAATCAAAATCATAAAGATTGTCGGTAAAATCGTAAAGATTAAAATACCAATCATTGCCGGTGTTAATAAAGCAACATGGAAACGTTCATCTAGTAAAGATGCAATATCTTGTTTAAATGAAGTTGGTTTTTTATTGCTTCTTTTATCAAGGTCGGCTTTATATGAACTTTTGATATTAGAGGAATAGGCAGCAAGGAACATGCCGATAACACCAATGACGATTACGCCAAATAGTAACATCAACATTGAGTTATCAGTCGGGATTGTTCCCCATAAATCTCCTGGTTCCGTACCTAAGGTTACTAAGTTTTTAAGAGAAACAAAGCCAATAGGCGTATTATTAACTTTAGGCGCTTTTATCATCAAATAAAAGAAACCAAATTGTAATGTTAAGTAAATAGTACCTTTGATAAATTGTTTATGATAAAAACTACCAGCACCCATAATAAGATGAGATAACTTCGTACCAATGCTTCCATCTTTAAAACGGTTGAAGAATTTCATAATTCCACTTGTTAATTTTTTACCGACTTTTAAGAAGAAATTCAAAATTCCTAAACCGATGTTCTTTAAAAAAGAGAAAAAGCGAGTTGTTAGACTCGGCTTTTTATTCTTGTTATTTTCAATATGTTTCATATTATCTCCTTTTAAGTGGGATTAATTTGTTTTTTCGTTGACTCCTGTTTTCCAAATTGTTTCAACATATTGCATTTGTTCTAAGATTTGAGCATGAGTAGAATATAGATTATCTCTATTTTCTAATATTTCTAAGATTAAATCAGGTGCACCTTTTTGGTAATAGTAAGTATTGAATTTACTAGAACCGCCAAATGGTTGAGGAATTGAAAATTCAGCCATTCTCAGTTGGGTAGCAGCTAATAAAGTTTCTTGAGTTCCATCTTGGAAAGCTTCAAATTCAGTAAGTGCATTTTTGTATGCAGGTAAATTTTGAGCTTCTTCAAATGATTCTTCTTGAACTTCTTGACTAGTTAAATATAATAAAATGTCTTCTAGGTATTCTTGATAATCACTACCTTTTTTCATGAAGAAAGCTTTTGTGTCATAGAATGATCCTGATTGGAAGACAGTGCCAGCTTCACAAGTGCCATAAGCATCAGCTTCTGTAATTGTGAATGTTGGAAGCACGGCAATTCCTAAATTATTACCTAATGAACTTTTTGCTGCTTCATAATGCCAAGCACCACCAATGAATGAAAGTGTCGCTTCAGATTGTAATTGAACTTCCCAAGCCGTACTTGATGAACTTACAACGCCATTTGGATGAGTGAAGAATGATTGACCCCATTTTAACTTAGCAATGGTGTCATCACCAGTACCATTAGTGTTTTCTAAGAGATTATCTTCATAAAGTCTTAATGATGTTGCATATGTTTCAGCTTCTCTAGCTAAAAGAATAAATGAGTTGTTGAAACCATCGGTTCCGGATAAAGCTAAAGCCTTTTTACCTGCTGTTTCCGCAGCGGCTAAGATACCTTCCCAAGTTTGAACTTGAGTTTCATCAAGATAAGCTTTGTTGTAATATAACACTAATGATTGGGCAACATAAGGAATAGCGAAAGTATATTCCACTTCGTTGAATGTACCCTTGATAACATTTAAGAACATTTCTGGATTGTCATTTTCGATTTGATCTAATAACTCTTGGCTTTGAACTGGCATTACAGCACTTGAACCAGCGATTAAACGACCTAAATTATCATGAGCTGAAGTAAAGATATCAGCACCAGCTTCAGTATCGTTTAGAAAAACACCAGCAGCACTACCGGTATCAACAGCGACAACTGAGAAATTATGAGGAAATGCAGTTCCGTTTTGTTCTAAGTAATATGCTTTATAATCTTCTACCTTTTGGGTGTAGAATGCTTGAGATTCAGCACCAACCCAAATTAAAATTGTTCCAGCTTCAATAGGCTCAGCTGTTGTGATTGCGCCACCAGTAGTAGTCGCACCACCACATCCAACTGTAACAAAAGCTACGAATAATAAGCTTAACAATAACAATAATTTTTTCATTTTTTTCTCCTTATATTATATTATTTATTGATAATGTAATTTTATCACTTAATAAAAGCGTTTGCAAGACCTTAGACCCTCATAAAAATTTAAAAGCCCAAGATTACTGATGTGTTAACGTTTTCATTTTTCAACTGTAATCCCTTACAAATCATTTCTCTATGATATAATATGTTTATAAATAAAAATTTATATGGAGGGAAAAATGAAAAAACTACTTTTTATCATTTTGATGATTTTTACAGTTTTCGCTGTTGTGGCATGTGGAGGTACGACCACAGGAACCACAACTGAAACAACTACTGAAGCTACGACGACTGAGGGCGCGACCACAACTCAAACTACCGCTAAAACGACGGTTATCGATCCTGATTCACCAAAGATTTTTATCCATTACTACCGTTTTAATGCGGATTACACGGATTGGAATGTTTGGGGTTGGCAAAATAAGCCAGAAGGCTTAGATGGCTCCGCTTATTATTTTGAAGATGATGATACGGCTATAGAATATAATTTTGGCGGAAAAGTATTGATGATCAATATCAATGAAACTTTCCCGGAAATCACTAGATTAGGATTTATTGTTAGAAGAGGCAATTGGTTAGCTAAAGATATTGACGCTGATCGTTTCGTTGATATTCCCACACTAGCAGCTAATGAAGAATTCCATATTTACCTTGTTGAAGGCGATGAAAGAATTGGAAC
>DIGC01000045.1 GCA_002419445.1 Caryophanales bacterium UBA5732 | reverse complement strand
TGTAGCAAATTTACTTACTGTATTATTTGTGATATAATAATAAAAAATGATTTTGGGAGCGATTATGAAAAAAACATTATTAGTTATGCTTTTAAGTATTACAATGTTTATTCAAGCCGGCTGTTCAATTGCTAGAGACACTATAACTAGCCAGACTGATGAAATCGGAACAACAACTAGCCAGATTGATGAAACGGAGACAACAACCAACCAACTTGATGAACTTGGGTATCAAATTGAGATTCTGAATTACGAAGATCCATATTTTGATGTGACGATAAATAATGTCGTAATAGATGTTGCCTATCGTAAAATATATGTCGACTATTCGATTGGAGCTTTTAGTACCAATTATGATTATTATTTTGTTTATGGGTACGAAGCCAAGGATTTTCGTCCGTTTCATAACATGTTATCTAGTGAAAAAATGGCATCTGGCATCTATGAACTTAATCTCATCTATAACGAAGATGATCCTTCGGGATATATGACTGTGGAAATGGGAAGATATTCCAGTGGCGTAACTGTTAACAAGGAATACCCAGAGACCAATTCAGCCGGGTTCAAGTATTGGATAAAGAATATAGAAGATAGAGGAAGCTTCAGTGATAAATCTGTCTATATTTATTCAAATGATCTTGTTATAACCGATGCAGAAATCAGTTGCTCAATTGAAGATCCCGATGAAATCATTCAATCAATCAAATTTGTATTAACAGATCCGCTTTCTGGAAATGCATATATTGATGAATTAATTGTCCCGGTTACTCAAGATATGAGAAATGATGGCAAAATTATTTATCACGATATCTCTTTTCATGGATTAACAATTGGAATGCGTTATCAAGTGAATGTCTATGTGAGTGGTTTTGATGGCGTTTACGATTTTACCGATAGTCTTATTGACCACGCGCAAACAGTAATAGATTGAAATGATACATTCAAAAACATTCTGGTGACTAGACTAAATAATTATGATATTTAATATGTTCATATGCATATATAACGACTGAAAATCTATGTGTCGCCAGTTCAATTTTGGTCCGAACCACCATCAAGAACGTAATCAAGCCAATTAATGGGTTTTTTTATTAAGTTTTTTGAACACACATATTGATAAATTTAGTTTAATCAATGTTTATTAAATCTGTTTAAGGGATTGATTTAATTCGTTTATAGTTCTATAATTAAAAACGATGGGTAATGGAATGAAATTTAAACAAAATAAAGGAGAAAAGTAAGTGAAATTATTAGGAAATATTATTTGGTTTATTATTATCGGATTATTATCAACTATATCGTGGGTTTTAGTGGGATTGCTGTGGTGCATTACCATTATTGGAATACCATTTGGAGTTCAGTGCTTTAAAATCGCATCTTTTGTACTCTTTCCATTTGGAAAAACAATTCATACAAATTTTGATTCTCATCCAATCGCTAATATAATATGGCTAATTTTCTTTGGGTGGGAAATTACTGTCTTTTATGTTTTTATTGGTATTGTTTTATATATAACGATTATAGGAATTCCTTTCGGTAAACAATGTTTTAAATTAGCCTCTTTGTCTTTGTTGCCATTTGGTGCAGATTTTTAATATTTATTTATAGAATCTATGTGTAACCAGGTTAATTCTGACCCGAACCGCCATATCAATAACGTAAATAAGCTCTTTTGTGTGATTTTTTTTAATTATTAATAGTTGTTATAGAAAAATTATGAACGATGTAACAAAGCAGCGATATATCTATAAGCATAGAAATGATTTTGTCTTTCATAAATTGACGGAATTATAATATATTTTCATTTAAAAATTAGTATATTCAACTATTGAAAATAACTTATAAAGGAGTAGAATACAATTAAGGGACGAATATTGATTCGTTGAAAAATAGGAGAGAAAAAAGAGAATGAAAAACAATTTTTCAGCTTATATCGCTGAAAGCATCGGAACTTTTGTTTTAGTGTTATTTGGTTGTGGAGTTGCGGTTGTCAGTGGCGGTAACTTAGTAGCAACAGCTTTGGCATTTGGTTTGGTTATTGTGGCAATGGCTTACTCCATTGGCAATATCTCGGGTTGCCATATAAATCCTGCCGTTTCTTTATCAATGGCTTTGATGAAGAAAATGTCTTGGAAAGATTTTTCTTTATATGTTTTATTTCAAGTAATCGGTGGTTTATTGGGATCATTGGTTTTGATGCTAATTCTAGGCGGAAACAATAACTTAGGTGCAAATGCTATAAATCCTTTGGTAATTACAGCTGGTGGATTCGGCGCTTTGCTGATTGGTTTAATCGTAGAAATCATTTTAACTTTCGTTTTTATTTTAACAATACTTGGAGTTACCGATAAAATTGATAACAAAATTATTGTTGGGTTAGTTATTGGTTTAACTTTAACTTTAGTGCATCTATTAGGAATAAATCTTACTGGCACGTCGGTTAATCCAGCTAGATCTTTAGCCCCAGCAATACTTCAAGGAGGTGTCTCCTTAGAACAAATATGGATTTTTATAATTGGTCCTTTCTTAGGCGCAATCTTAGCTACATACACTTATAAATTTTTGAATAGAACTCAAGGATAATAAAATTAACTAATTTTTTNNTTTTTTACAATTAATAGAAAGATGTTGGTTTATCTTGAAAAAAATCAGTATTTATAAGATTAAACTGATATTTAATTTGGCTAAGTTATTTGTTGTATCGATAAATTAATTTAGCATTTAAAAGACTAATTTTATTTTAATCGAATAAAATCAAAATTTACACAATTAATACTAGCCGCTATTTTTAGCGGCTTGTTTTATTCTACGCTGACATTTTGATACTATTAATGATAGAAATTATTTAATGTAACTTTTTTCACATTTCAAAAATAAAAGCGCTTTCTGTTGACAAAAGCTTCTTTTATTAATATAATTCAATTATGAAAAGGAAATCGGTTTCCTAAATTGGGAGATTTTGCTTTTTTTACTTGAAGAATACGCATTATATACCAAAATTTAATAGCTGAGTTAAAAGAAAGGTTGATATGCAAACATTAACTTTTAAATTTTTATGTCTGGTTGATAAACTTAAACTAAGGAATATTGACCTTAGGCCAATATTTGAAAAGCTTAATGACCTTGAAGAAGCTTTAAAAAATGGACAAACAGATATCAGCTATATAATAGAAGTATATAACTATGAAATTGATAAAATAATTGATAATTATAAAGGAGATAATATGAAGAAAATCATGATTTTAGCCTTGTTGGCGACGAGTTTAATGTTATTGGTTGCTTGCGGTGGGAATACAACCACTCAATCGCCGGAAACGACAGCACCGACGACAGACGCACCAACCACACAAACTCCAACAACTGTAGCCCCAACAACGGTTGCCCCAACGACAGAGGCTCCTACGACTATGCAACCAACGACAGAAATTACAACTATCACAACGACAGAAATTACAACCACAGAAACTACCACCGGTCCAATCGAACCGGTTGAATTGAGTGTTTCTGCCACTAAACCTTATATATTTATTAATAAAGATGAACCAAAACTTTTAAGTGACTACATATACCGTGCTGACGACGGTAATGTTACCATGGCAGATGGCGTTATCTCCGAAATATCTGAAGGACTTATTATTGCTGATGGAGAAATAACTGCTCTTTCTGTTGGTATGCATACCTTCAGTTTTAATTATGGAACAGAAACTTTTATAGTTTATGTCTTTGCTAAAGAAATTCTAGATACGGATTTTTTAGTTTATTCCATGAGTTATACCGATTTACCTGACGGAGCTCTTCCGGAAGATTACACAATCGCTACTATAGGAGGTGGATCTACAGGTATTAAGAATGGATTTTTATATGTCGACTCACCTGACATCGCTGATCCGACAAGAGTATTATTACCTGATTATTTAAAAGGATTTAAAAATTATATTATCGAAGTTGACTTCACAATTTTCTCTGCAATAGAGGAAACAAGATGGGCTTCCGTAATGTATAGGTATTCAACCGACAATTATTTCCAAATGGCTATTCGTCAAGGCGCTACAGCAACAAATGGAGTTGAATTTGCCAAAGCCGTTAATGGTCAGTGGAATGTACCACTGACTGCAGCTTACTCTGAAAATATCGATCCTGCGAAAATTTATCGTTTAAAGATAGATTTAAATGATGCAGTGGCTCAAGAGTATATAAATGATGAATTATTGGTTGATTATAGAAATGCTCGTGATTATAGCAGTGGCCATATCGGCGTACAAGCAAGTGGCGCAAGAGCGTTATATAACAATTTTGAAATTAGAATTCCAGAAAGTTACATCGATTATACAACCATTGAATACCAGAACATTCCTGCAGTTTATACACCAGAAAGTAATATTATTATGGCTCCTACCGTTGTCCAAAAAATTGAATCACAAACCGATATCGATCAACTAGAATTAGATGTCAGAGCTTCAACCGCATTGTTTGATATTAATCCATCGCTTAGCGCGGTCAGTAGCACTGGTGAAATATTATTAGAATTCGTTGATATCTTAGAATTAGTGAAAGATAGAACAATTCCTGCTTTTAGAACTTCTTTACCGTTCGTTGCGGCTAATTTAGCGCTTCAATTAGGTGATTTAGGAGTTAGAGATGTTTTCTTGATTTCCACAAACGTCGCTGCAATTGAAAGAGCTAGAGATCAATATGAGTTGATTAGAGGAGTTTATCAAATTAACTATGATCTAGAAAAACCAGTATTATCAGATTTGGATTTGTTGATTATTCGTAACGAAACTAATATGGCCGGAGCAGTAGCGGTTCTATTACCTGTAGAATACGCAACTAAATATAACGTTGATTATTTACAAAGACGTTTAGTCACGGTTTGGGTAAATACTGTAGGATTAGAAGATGTCTCAGTGTACCAAGCTGTTGTATCCGGTTCTCAAGGATTAATTACTCATGATACCTTGAATGTTTATAGCATTTTTGATACTTTCCCTACAAATTCACTTATGAGATTCCCATTAATTATCGGTCATAGAGGAATGCCATCACAAGCGCCTGAAAACACTGTTGAAGGATCTTGGTTAGCATATGAAGCTGGCGCTGATGTTATTGAATTGGATATTTACTTAACAACCGATAATGAAATTGTAGTTATGCATGACTCATCAACTGAAAGAACTACAAACGGTAATTTGATTATAGAAAACTCAACTTTAGCTGAACTTAGAGCGTTGACGATTATTGACAATTTTGGTACATTCCCAGATATTCCTGTACCGACTCTAGAAGACTACTTTATCCGCTTTAAAGGTGAAGACGTTCAAATCTTTATCGAAATTAAAAGTACTAACGCTGATATCGTACCGGCACTAAGAACTCTGATTGAAGAATATGATTTCTTTGATCAAGCCGTTGTAATTACTTTCCACGCTGCTCAAGCAACAATTATGAGAGAAGTATTGCCGGAAATATCAGTTGGCTTATTAAATAGCGGCTTATTAAACGCTGAGAATATACTTTCAAGCGTATCCGCAACGATTAATCAAGTAATACCTTTAAAAACAACATTAAATCCATATTTTGAACCTGTGACAAAATCCATATTATTAGAAATGCAACATCGTGCAATTACACTTTGGCCATGGACGCTCAATAATCTAGATAATTTCTATAATCAAATCCTCTTAGGCGTAGGCGGAGTAACAACCGACCATTCTTATTGGATTTCCGAAGAAATAATCGAATTTTATGTCCCGGTTACTGATTTTACCTACTCGATATCTAATCCTACAACCGTAGAGTTGATGGGTAGGTTCGGTAATAGAGATGGTTTGGATTATCCATTCCCGTACTCGTTCATAGTTTTATCAGGATCAGAGACTGGAGTTACCTTCGGCGCTAAAAACTCAATCACTGGAGCTACCTCCGCCGGAGAACTTTATGTCCTTCCGTACTTCGAAACTACTTTGGCAAATGGAACGACTATAACACTTTATTATGATGTAGTGCATGTTAAAATTACAGATTAGAACTTCAATACTTACAAAAAAAAGTATTTAATAATAAAAAAATAAAGGAGGATTTATGAAAAAACTATTAACCGTAACAATGTTAGTTTTCGCTTTATTTTTGTTTGTAGCTTGCGGCGGAACAACCACCACTCTAGCTCCAACAACTGAAGCGCCAACTACGGTAGCTCCGACGACGGTAGCTCCGACAACAGAAGCACCAACAACGGTAGCTCCGACAACTGTGGCTCCAACAACTGAAGCCCCAACTACAGAAGCTCCGACAACGGAAGCTCCGACAACGGAAGCTCCGACAACTATCCCTACGACCACAGAAACAACAACTGAAGCTGATACAACTGAGCCTATTTTCTTGGGTATCGCTGATAAAGTATTGTTCTTTGGTGATGTTTTTGATCCACTAGCCGGAATTATGGCAATGGATGATACAGATGGTTCATTAACATCTGAAATCACTATAACTGGTACCGTAGATTTAGAAGTTCAAGGTGTTTACACATTAATTTACTCAGTAACGGATTCGGCTGGCAATACAGCAACCGCAGAGAGAGTAAT
>DIGC01000123.1 GCA_002419445.1 Caryophanales bacterium UBA5732 | reverse complement strand
TTTGGAATAGCTGCTCTAGTAGTTGGAATTATAATCTACGAATAAAAAAACAAAGGTTTGAATTTCTTCAAACCTTTTGTTTTAATTCGATAATATTGTTCAATAAATCAATTTGTAAAAGCCTATTATCGGTGCTTTCCTGGCTTAAATTATTTGTCTTTAAATTTACTAGTTTTATTAGATAATCAAGCGCTACTTCAAGATGATCTACTACATGAGCTGTAGCTAATGCGTGTGCCAAAAAGCGGTAATAGGTTTTTATTATTTCGTTTGTTTCCACTCTAGCTAGTGAGTGTAATTTAAAAATTCGACTTCGTAGTATTTTAAAATTCACTTCGTTATTACGCCACTTATGAAAAGATGTAACAACCTCATTTATTACTTTCTCATTCAATAATTGATAATCAATTTCTTTGTTAGTAACGGTTATAATTTCTTGGACATAATCAAGTAAAATCTCTTTTTCAGTTGCTTTTATAATCGCAACTATTTTACTTCTTAAAATTAAATCATCAACTATCCTAATCTTGGAAACGGTCATATGGCAGTTCTTTCAAAGATGATATAAACTTGATTATATTCATTGATTTCACCAACGCATTCGTTTCTAATAAAAATTTGTTTATTGTCATGTTCAATCATTACGAAATGTCGGTAATAAACATATTGGCCAATTCTAAAACTATTAAGCGGATCAAAACCGATAACTTGATCACAGAGATGAATTCTTGGATTACGAGATAAAACATAGGTGATTCTAGATGTTATTTGTTCATAATATTCCTCTAAAAAATTTAAATTTAATGATGTATTTTCATAGAAATATTCTTTTCTTTCAAAAGAATCAAAAAGTATATTATAGATATTTCTTGTTTCTTCACCAATTTTATGTTTAACGTCAAGTAAGAAAAGATCTTTCACTAACAACATTAAAGCACCTATTTCATAAGATATGCTTCTAATTGGAATATAATTTCTAATGTTCTTAATCGTGTTTTTTAGAGTGTCGTAAGCTTTTTGATATTCTGCCCCATCAAGTTGTTTCAAGACTTGAAGTTCAACATACCTAGCCATACCTTCTATTGTTTCAATATCTTCCTCATAAGTCGTTTCATTAATATAGTCTTTCCTTCTTCTTTCACGGTATCCGACAAAACGTTCTAGAGCACTTTTATCTTCATCTTCAAGAGCTTTTAATAAACTTTTAGTTTCATCATATTTTAAACTTATATTGAATTTTTCATACAAATAACCTAATCCTAAAAATTCATTAGGAAATCTTAATTCCTTTTGGCTCCACTGCCAAGCATGAAACATTTCATGAATTATTTTACTAGTTAAAACATTATAGTGAACAAAGATCGAATCAATCTTCCAAATCGCTAAATACTCATCGTCAATTACGATTGCTGTATTTCCCACAAAACGATTGTCGTAAGGAATGATTTTATCTTTAAAGACAACAATTTTATCGTCATAAAATGCAAAATTATATGGTTTGAAATCAGGATAAAGCAGATTAAAATCGAGAGCGTCAATTCGCTTTTCAATCTCTTTAAATAGATGGACTATTTCTTTTTTATTATTTTTCATTCTTTTCACCGCCTAAATTAATTTTTAAAGAATGTCTATTTTTATTATACCAAAGAATTTAGTCTTAATAAATGTTATAATGGATATAAATTTATTTATGATATAAAGGAATCTTGATATGCAAAAGCAATATTGCTCACTATGCAATTCTGAAACAAAACATTTCTTAACATTTCGAAAAAAAGATTACCATAAATGCAGTAATTGTGATGCGATTTTTATGTTACCGGAATTTTTTGTTTCCCTGGAAACAGAAAAGAATCGTTATGAATTGCATAGCGACGGAAGTGATAATCCGGGATATTTAAGTTTTATCAAACCGATAACTGATTACGTAAAAAACAATTTTACTACTCAAGATAAAGGTTTGGATTTTGGAGCGGGTCACAGTGTGGTAATAGCGGATTTATTAAATAGATCTTCACTTAATGTTAAGATTTTTGATCCATTTTTCCACAATTATCAAGAATTATTAAATGATAAATATGATTATATTATTGCTTGTGAAGTTGTCGAACATTTTCATAATCCTCTAAAAGAATTCACCTTATTATATTCGATGCTCAATCCGAATGGAAAACTGATCATCATGACCGACCCTTTAAGAGAGACAACAATCTTTTCAAATTGGTATTATAAAAATGATGAAACTCATGTTTTCTTCTATTCTCTGAAAACCTTTCAATTCATCAAAGAAAAATTCCAATTCAAAGAATTAATGATTAATGACCGATTAACTGTTTTGAAGAAATAATATTTTAATGATTAAATAAAAAATATCTTATCTAAAAAAGCTAACAAGATATTTTTTTTATTTTTAGTATCCAATAAAAGAATCATAACGAATTCGATCTTTTTGGACACCATTAGCCATTAACAAATTACTTATTCCGTTAACAAACCCAGGACTACCTGAAACATAGTAAAAGACAGTGTTTTTGAATTCTAGAGCATTATTAATAATCAGTTTCTGAGTAGGTTCAACGTCAGCTGCGTACTGAATAGTTAAGTTGGGTAAAGTTTCTAGTTCTTCTTTAAACGGATAACACTTTTCAAGTTCGGAGTAGATTAGTATATCTTTCCTCAATGAATTATTTCTCGTTTTCGACAATAACATGCTTCTAATCGGAGTAATCCCTATACCCCCAGCAATGAACACACCATTTGTTGAAGTTTCTAGGACAAATTCTCCTTTTGGTATGGAAATAGATATTTCTTCACCTGTTTTCATCGATTTCAAAGCTACTTTATAGTCACTGCATTTTTCAATTATTCTCGTTGCTATTCGAACAATAGATTCATCTGAAGTGGACGCAATGCTAAAAGCTCTGATTTTCCTACCAATAAGATTTTTATTATTCAATTCAAAAAGACAATATTGACCTTCTTTAAATATAAAAT
>DIGC01000095.1 GCA_002419445.1 Caryophanales bacterium UBA5732 | reverse complement strand
AAATTTTTAAAATGACTCAAGACGAACTGTTCATGCTAGAGGCTTTAAAAGAAGCCGAACTAGCATATGAGAAAGATGAAATCCCTGTAGGTTGTGTAATAGTAAAAGCTGGAGAGATTATTGCTAGATCTCATAACCAAAAAGAAAGCAATCAAAACGTCTTACATCACGCTGAAATAATCGCGATTAACCAAGCTTGTCAAAATCTTAATTCTTGGCGTTTGGATGAATGTGATATCTATGTTACCTTAGAACCTTGTCTAATGTGCATCGGCGCCATCGCATCCGCTAGATTTAAAAGATTAATCTACGGACCTAGAGATGCCAAATATGCTTCACTTGACGCCATCTTAAAAGAGTATTTAAAAAACTTTAATCATCAAGTGGAAGTAGTTCCTAATATCCTTGAAAAAGAGTCGGATGATTTGTTAAAGAGGTTTTTTAAAAAATTACGCAACAAATATTAAAATAGATGATTGCAACTTAAAAATTATTTTGTTATAATCTTAAAGAGCTCACTAAAAAAAGGGTTCTCCATCAGGAGAGCCCTTTTGTCTTTTATAAGGAGAAAAAATATGAGAGATACTAAATTTATCTTTATCACCGGCGGGGTTGTATCATCTTTGGGTAAAGGCATAGCTGCCGCTTCCCTTGGAAGATTGCTTAAAAACAAAGGCTTAAAAGTTTTTATGTTAAAACTTGACCCTTACATAAATGTAGACCCAGGCACGATGTCGCCATATCAACATGGTGAAGTTTTCGTGACCAATGATGGAGGAGAAACTGATCTTGATTTAGGCCATTACGAAAGATTTATCGATGAAAATCTTTCAAAAAACTCTTCCATAACTACAGGGAAAATTTATCAATCCGTAATTGATAAAGAAAGAAGAGGCGATTATTTAGGAGCGACTGTTCAAGTTATTCCCCATATTACCAACGAGATCAAAGGTAGATTAATCTCTTTAGCCGAACAATATGATTGCGATGTTTTAATCACGGAAATAGGCGGAACTGTTGGGGATATCGAATCTTTGCCTTTCATTGAATCCATTCGACAAATGCGCAGAGATTTTGGAACTCAAAAAACTTTGTTTATTCACAACACCCTAGTTCCTTATTTAGAAACTACTGGAGAGTTAAAAACTAAACCAACTCAACATAGCGTGAAGGAACTAAGATCTTTAGGAATAACTCCGGATATCATAATTCTTCGCACTTCAAAATCAATTTCTTTAGATATCAGAGAAAAAGTCGCGCTTTTTTGTGATGTTCAAAAAGAAGCTGTTATTGAATGTAAAGATGTTGACGTATTGTATGAAGTAATCTTAAATTTAAGAAAAGAAGGCCTTGATTCGCTGGTTTGTAAACAATTAGGCTTGACTGAAGTTCCTTCGGACATTACCGTCTTCAATAATCTAGTTGAAAAGATTAAAAATTTAAAAAAGAAAACCAGAATTGCCTTAGTTGGTAAATACGTCTCTTTGCGAGACGCTTATTTATCCGTTTCTGAATCCTTAAAACATGCGGGCTATGCTTATGATAGCGAAATTGAAATCGATTGGGTGGATTCAGCGAAAATAACTTTTGATAATGTTGATTCTTTATTAAAAGAAGCTAATGGAATAATTGTTCCCGGCGGTTTTGGCAAACGGGGAATCGAAGGAAAAATCCTTGCGATAAAATATGCTAGAGAAAATAACATTCCTTTTCTTGGTTTATGTTTAGGTATGCAACTCGCCGCTATTGAATTTGCTAGAAATGTGTGTGGATTAGAAGGTGCGAATTCAACGGAATTTGACCCTACCACTAAATACAATATTATTGATTACATGCCTGAACAATATCAGGGAATTGACTTTGGCGGAACTTTAAGGCTTGGAATGTATGATTGCCGTTTAGAAAATGGCACCATTGCTAAAAGCGCTTATCAAGAAGACTTGATTTATGAAAGACATAGACATCGTTATGAATTTAACAACGATTTTCAAAATGTTTTCCAAGAAAACGGCATGGTTTTTTCCGGAATCAATCCAACTAGTAATTTGGTTGAGATCATCGAATTAAAAAAGCATCCTTTTTTCCTTGCGGTTCAATTTCATCCTGAGTTTTTATCTAGACCAGATAGACCACATCCTTTATTTAAGAAGTTCATTGAAAAATCTCTGAAATAGTATTATTGGCAGGTTTCTGTAAATGATAATGATTTTGTGATAAAATATTTACTAGATTAGTTTAAGTAATTAAGACTTAAAGAACTGGCACTAGTTGATTTTAGTGAGATTATCTATGAATTAATAGAACTGGCTGTTAAAACAAATAAATTTGGGGAATTCAAAAACTTTTTGAATTAATTACTGCAGTAAAATAAATTGAAAATCCTAAATTATATGATATAATAAATAAGGAATCTCAAATGAAGCATCTTCACTCAATAGATGCCCACGAATTAGGTCAGGTCTTGACGGAAGCAGCCTTAAGTAAGGGGTTTATGTGGGTGGAGATGCTTGATTTGAGATTCTTTTAGTAATGAAGAGG
>DIGC01000065.1 GCA_002419445.1 Caryophanales bacterium UBA5732 | reverse complement strand
GCTTGAGGGTCAATTTCCAAAGTTAAACTAGCAACATCAGTATATCCCATAGCAATCATTGCGGCAATTATTGCTTTAACTTCGTTTTTAGCGACATAAGTAACAGAAATTACACCGCGTTCAATCAATAAGTCATTTCCAAGTTCATCTTGTTCAGGTACTTCAAGTAAGTTTTCACCGACATTTAACAATTGATCGGAAATAGTAGCGTGTAAAATTGCTGATTCAAGGATTTGGCTACGTTTAGCATCATCATTCAAAACGCTGAAGTTAAATTGATCAAATAAATTAGGATCTGTTACACCTAATAAATCCAGACCGTCTACCAAAGCTTGAAGTTCTGTCTCAATGATATATGTAGTTGAATCCCAAATAATTAATGTATCAACATCATCGATATCTTTTTCTGGAACTATGACTGATGAACCGATTTTTAAAATTTCATCAGATACTGTCGCGTGAATTACGGCAGAATCGAGCATTACACCCAAATTAGCCTTTAATAAAGTGGTGTCTTCTAAATTTACAGTATTGAAATCGTCAACATCATTGTAACCCATAGCGATCATGGCTGTAATAATGGCTTTGATTTCATCTTTAATAATGTAATTTGTCACAACTGTACCAGTAGGAACGATTAAGTCATTTCCTAAAAGATTCTTAGTAGGAACTTTTAAACTTGTAGTATCCAAGCCGATAATTTGATCGGAAATTGTGGCGTGGAGAATGGCTGATGATAACAAGTCAGTTCTCTTTTCATCAGTATCTAATACTGCGAAATTGAATTGATCAAAACTGTTTGGATCAGTTACTCCCAAGAGGTCTAACCCATCAACTAGTGCTACTAATTCAGTTTCTGAAATATAAGTAGT
This sequence comes from Caryophanales bacterium UBA5732, assembly GCA_002419445.1. Taxonomy (GTDB): domain Bacteria; phylum Bacillota_I; class Bacilli_A; order Izemoplasmatales; family Hujiaoplasmataceae; genus UBA2289. The sequence goes on along the minus strand of DIGC01000065.1, from coordinate 3,671 downwards.
TGTTCCGATATTAATTAAAATATCTTGGTTGTCTACATCTTTTTCAGGCACTACTACTGTTGTCCCGATATTTAATATTTCCTTTGAAACCGTAGCGTGAATAATTGCGGAATCTAGTAAGATATCTAGATTGTCTTTTAAAATTGATGTATCATCAAAATCAACTAAATTAAAGTCAGTAATCTCTAAGTAATACATTGCTCTTAAAGCGTTGTATACTTCTTGATTGCTGATATATTGAATTCCACTAACTGTGTTAATAATTGCATTATTGGAAACGTCGTTTGCCGGTACTACCAATGCACCACCTAGGGAAGTGTCCAAACCAATAATAGTATCGGATAAAGTAGCGTGAATAATTTCTGATGATAACAAGGTATCTACTTGCGCTTGATCAATGTCATCTTGAGTAACGTTTTCTAAACGATTAATATAGGTAGCGTCAAACTCGATGCCTTCAAATGTAAGAAGGTCCAAGACGCCAATTGCTTTAAATAAATTTTTCAATTCTAATTTTGTCACGACGTCAACTGGAATAGCGTTAACTAAAACTGTGGTATTGACACTATCAGGAATCACAAACAGTGATGTGTCCATAGTGTTAAAATAGTTACCTACGGTGGCGTATAAAATGTCTGAAGCAAATAAAGTGTCAATTTCCGGATCCGTCAATTGCAAAATCTTATCTGGGTCAAAAGTTGTTTCTTCATTTTCAGTAACAATTATCAATTTTACCGCCATAATAGTATTAACTAGTTCATCTTTGGTAAAATAATTAAGTTCATCATAAACCACATCCGGGAATACTAATGGCATTTCGCTCATATCCATTCCCATAAGAATATCGGTAATAGTCGCTCTAATTACGTAAGAATCAAAGAAAGTTTCAATTGTTTCTCGATCCATATCGACTAGAACGTCAAGGGTTATATTGTTTATATCAACTGATTCGGAGAGACTTAGCAGAGCGTTAAATGCTTCGAGAATCTTTCTTAGTTCTCCAGGATTTTCCCCGATATCTTTCCATGAAATACCGCTAGGAATAACTAACATATCCAAACCTTCAATTTGGACCGCACCGCTTAAGATATTGATTAAAGCTTCAGTAACTAATCTTGATTCAAGGAGGATTGTTAAATCGATTTGGCTTACGGCTGACAGTGTAGCATTAATATCATCACCTAATAAATCTTCAAAATTGATGTCGGATTCAACAACTTCAGCGAATATTTCACCGATAGCGATGAATTCGGCTTCAAGATCTAAATCAGCTGGAACGGTCAAAATTAAAGAAATATCACCTTCAGCATCTTGAATCATTGGGAAGAGAACGGATTCAGTAACTAGAAGGATTATTTCCGAACCGGAAATGTCTGTGAATAAATCTCTTACAGTCTCACCAGTTACTTCTATTTGTTCTAATGAGCCTTCTCCACCAATAAAACCAGCTCCATTTAAGATATCAAATAAAGCGCCAGCTATCGAACCCATGTTTGCTAATTCTAGTTCAAAATCAATGGTACCGTCATACAATTCTTCAACTGTTATTGGTAATTCTTGTTCATAGCGAATCGAAGCGTATTCGATTGCTAAAGGAAGTGCAGTAATTACTAACTTAGAATTTGAAATTATTTCAAATATTTGTCTAATTTCATCGCCTTTAATATCAGTTAAATCTTGAGTTTCTTGATATTCTGAAGCAGCGAAGACTTCCAAAGCTTCAGTAATAACCATCAGTTCATAACGGAAAGCAATGGTGTTCTCATTATGATCAAAAGATAACACGGAGTCAAAAAGGTTAATATGCATTGGGACCTTAATATCTTCATCAATGACTGAGTCAACTTGAATAGCATTAGCTATTGAAACAAAGATATTGGAGTTGTATTCAGCGACCATTTGATCAAGCAACTCAATTGCATCTTCAATTGCAAAGTCTTCAGGGAAAAAAGCACCTGGATCAATTGGTTCTGTTTCAGATAGGAGCGAGAAGTCTGCTTGATAAATGTCTTGACGATAATCGAAGTTTAAATTCTCAGTTCCTTCAGTTCCTTCAGTTGCGGCAGAAAACTCAGTTAAAAGTACACTCATGCTATTGATGACAGACATCATACCGCCCATCACAATCAACATAACGAAGATTGCCATTAAACCATTTCCAGCACCAACTAAAGCGCCAAATCCACGCATCTTATTAGCGCCTTTCTTCGTTTTAAAGAAGATAATTCTAATAATGAAACAGATAAATTTATAAATAATCAAAATTACTGTAAAGTATAATACGGTCCAAACAATCTTTAACACAAAAAGCATAATGCCAGCAGCTAGTTCTAAAAACTCGCCAGACATTTGTGAAAGATCGACTTCTTCGCCAATCAGGATTTGTAGGATTTGTTGATATCCAGACTCAAAAGAAGTAAAACTCGATAGACTAGAGTCAAGGTTTTCACCTAAAATCGGACCTAAGAACGAAAAATCAGCTTGCCATAAAATTCCGACAACGAGATTTAAAGTAACGAAAAATACTATATAGAAGATTGCCATGGTAACCAGGGTAAATAAGGACTTTTTAAAGCCCTTGAGGAAACCACCTAAAATTGCTAGACCCAATACAAGATAAAATACTAGATTTAGCGACAATAAAATGCCAAAATCAAATGCTAAAGTAAACATTATTTCACATCCCTTCGAGTGTTTTATAAACTCATTATACTACATTCTAAAAAATTGCTAATATATTAGACAAAAATATCGTTAAATTTGCGTAGAAAACACAAGATTTTACATAAAAATAATATTTGGATACTATATATAATATTAAAGATTCTAATGTAAAATGTTGTTCTAAATTATAATTTTGGTATATAATATAAACAACTTGGAAAGAATCAAGGTGATAACATGAAAAAAATTATTGTTTTCTTCAGCCTTCTGTTACTTATTACTTTTATGATTGGTTGTAACTTCTTCTATTTACCTTTCGCCGAAACGACCACTACTGAGTTTCCAACCACCATTACTCAGACAAGAATTAACGGCACGATAACCTTTGAAAATAGTGATTATGATAGTTTAGCGATTTATCATTCACCCTCTTATGATTTAGACGATGTGGACTTATATAACGATCTATTGTTTTCAACTAAGGATCATATAAGACACGCTAATATTACCGTGAATCTAGTTGTTTATACGCAAAGTTATCCTTGGGGGCTTGAAACTGACCGTCAACTTATTAGCAGCGGGTCGGGATTTATCTTTATGGAAGATGATGAGGATTATTACGCCGTTACAAATTATCATGTTTTAGATGCTGAAGTAACTGGAAAAAAAGTTGAAATAAAAACATTTAGTGATACGATTTTTAGTACTTCAGAAATCGTTGCTTATGACGTAAATCTTGATTTAGCAGTACTGAAATTCTCTAAAGGAGATCGCGTAGACACTACTATCATTGATATTAACAAGCGGTTGTATTACCGTTTTAATCCCGGTGAATTAGTTATGGCAGTTGGCAATCCAAGTTCAATAGTTAATAACGTCACTTTTGGTGAATATAAATCGATGGAAACATTGAAAGATGTAAGTTACATGGTTATCTACCATGACGCAACCATCTCTAATGGCTCAAGTGGCGGCGCTTTAGTCGATGTTGACGGTAACTTGCTAGG
>DIGC01000093.1 GCA_002419445.1 Caryophanales bacterium UBA5732 | reverse complement strand
ATGCTTTAAGTGCGAAAGTTGGTATCGATGGTGGAGCGACAATCGGGTTAAGTAGCGTTGTTTTATCGAGAGCGTTAATTGCGGTTAGTGGAGCTTATACGGTAAAACATTTGGATGTTTATGGTGATGTTTACCGAACTAATACCGTTCCTAATGGAGCGTTTAGAGGTTTTGGCGCCCCGCAAATGCTTTTTGCGGTGGAAATGTTTATTGAACATATAGCACTTGAATTAGGAAAAGACCCGCTTGAATTTAGAATTAAGCATCTAGCAAAACAAGGTGATGATACTTCAACAATGGGAGTTTTTAGAGATCCGATTTTAATGCCGCAAATGATCGATAAAGCTATGGCAGTCTCTGATTACTTAAATAAAAGAAAAGAGTACGATAAACCTGATAGTTATAAAGGCATTGGTATGAGTTTTTTCTTCCATGGTTGCGGTTTTACCGGCTCCGGTGAACAAAATCATATTAAAGCTAAAGTGAAACTAAAAAAAGAAAATGATTTAGTCTATATTTTGATTGCGGCTGTCGATATGGGTCAGGGGGTCAAAACTAGTTTTAGAAAATTAGTTGCGCATATCCTAGAGATTGATATCGAAAACGTAATTTTCAATAACCCAGATACTGATTTTGTGCCTGATTCTGGTCCGACTGTGGCTTCAAGAACGATGATGATTGTCGGAGGTATTGTTGCTAGAGCGGCTAAGGAAGTAAAAGAGAGATGGAATGAGTCGAGTTTTGTTGTTGAAAAACAATATGTTCAACCGGAATACATAAAATTTGATGATTTAACTTTTAGAGGTGATGCTTATCCCGCTTATTCATGGGGAGTCAATGTAGTAGAAGTTTCAATTGATAAATTTACTTATCAAGTAAATATAAAAAAGACTTGGTCAGTTTACGATGTTGGAAAAGCGATTGATGAAAGAATGGTGATTGGTCAAGCGGACGGTGGTTTAGCTCAGGGGCTAGCTTATGGATATTTAGAAGTTATGTATCATAAGGGTGGTAAAATCATGCAGAAGAATATGACAGATTACATTATTCCTACTGCTATGGACATGTGTCCGATGGAGACATATCTCTTTGATAACCCATATGCTTACGGGCCTTATGGCGCTAAAGGCGTTGGTGAATTATCACTCGTTGGCGGAGCTCCCGCGGTAGCGAAAGCCATTGAACAAGCGATTAAAAGAAAAGTTTTCAAGATTCCGGTCACGCCGGAATACATAATGGAGTTGATGAGACATGATGAAAATTAATTTTAAATTAAATGATCAAATCGTAGAAATTACTACCGATCCTAACCGTAGACTCTTAGATTTATTAAGAGAAGATTTTAATTTGACCGGACCTAAAGAAGGTTGCGGAGAAGGTGAATGCGGCGCTTGTGCTGTACTTTTAAATCATGAGATTGTCAATTCGTGTTGTACGCCTTTGGCTAATGTTATCGATCAGGAAATTGTGACAATCGAGGGCTTTTCCAAGACGAAAAGGTATGAAGTAATCAAGGATGCTTTTGCGAAAATGGGTGGAGTTCAGTGCGGGTTTTGTACTCCGGGAATGATAATCGCGACTGAGAGTTTATTGAATAAAAATCCTCATCCTACCGATTATGAAATTAAGATTGGTCTTTCCGGAAACCTATGTCGTTGCACCGGTTATAATTTAATTGTCGAAGCGGTTAAAGAAGCGGCTAAGGCAGGTGAAGGCATATGGTAGAAGCGTTCATTCCAAAAAGTTTGTCTGAATGTTTAGAATTGCTTAATACTCATGATTTAAAAATAGTAGCTGGCGGGACTGATATGTTAATTCAAAACCGGACTCATTCAAGCTTGCCAATTGGGTACAAAGGTGACGTATTATATATTAGTCAAATCGAAGAACTAAAGAATATTTATGAAGACAATCAATTTGTTTATATTGGTGCAGGAGCTACCTTAGAAACAATTATGGAAAACTTAAGTGTTTCTAAATTGTTGCGTGAAACCATTTTAGAAATGGCTTCACCGGCGATTAGACATACTGCAACCCTCGCCGGTAATATCGCTAATGCCTCTCCAGCCGGAGATTCTTTAGTTAGCCTTTATTTATTAGATGCTGAAGTTGAACTAAAATCTTTGACCAACACAAGAAGAATGTTTGTTAAAGACTTTATCTATGGAGTAAGAAAAATAAATTTAGAAAAGAATGAAATGATAACAAAAATTATCATTCCTAAACTAAAATTTTCTCATGCGTATTTTAAAAAAGTTGGCCCTAGATTATCTGACGCGATATCTAAATTATCTTTTTCAGGGGCGTATCTTGTAGAATTAGGCAGAATAATTGATTTCCGCGTAGCTTTTGGTGCGGTTAATATTTATGTAGTTAGAAGTCCTGGTCTTGAATTAAAGATAATTGGCAAGACTGTATCTCAATTAAAAAACCAAGTAGAAGAAATTTTAAATTGGTATGAGCCTTTAATTAAACCAATTAATGACCAAAGATCAAATAAGAATTACCGAAAGGAAGTTTCTCTTAATTTGTTAAGAGAATTTATTGAAAGTCTTAATTAATGAGGTGTACTTTTTGGATAAGAGAAAACTTTTAAAAGTAGCTAGGGGTATTGAACTAGCTGATATTGTTATAAAAAACGCTAAAATAATCAATGTTTTTACTAAGGATATCGATGAAGGTAATTTAGCTATTTCACAAGGAATAATCGTTGGTATCGGTGATTATAAAGGTAAAGTAGAGTATGATTACACGGGCTATTATTTAGCACCGGGTTTTATTGACGGTCACGTTCATATTGAATCAAGCATGTTAGTTCCCAATAATTATGCTTTAGCGGTGATGCCTAGAGGGACAACTTCGGTTGTCGCTGATTGCCATGAAATAGCTAATGTCTGTGGATTAGCTGGCATTGATTATATGTTAAAAACTGCTTTAAAAGCACCGCTTGATGTTTTTATGATGATTCCTTCCTGTGTTCCATCGACAAAGTTTGAAACATCTGGAGCAACTTTAAATGCTAAGATGATCAAAAAATATCTGGATAACGAAAAAGTCTTAGGTTTAGGAGAAATGATGGATTATCCAGGCACGATAAATGGTGATGAGGAAGTCTTAGCGAAGATTGAAACATTCAAAAACAAAACTATTGACGGTCACGCTCCTAATGTCGTTGACAAGGATTTAAATGCTTATGTCCTATCTGGCGTTGAAACCGACCATGAATGTACGACTCCTTTGGAATTGATAGAAAAGGTAAAAAGAGGGATGTATATTCACCTACGTGAAGGTTCGCAAACTAAAAACGTTAGTGATTTATTACCGGGACTAAATCAAAAATATTATAGTAGAATTTTGTTTTGTTCCGATGATCTGCATCCAAGTGATATTAAGAAAATCGGACATATCGACAATAATATCAATATTGCGATTAAAAACGGGATAGAGCCAATTGAAGCGATATCTATGGCTACAATCAATATTGCCAATTGTTATAATTTAAAGAATGTTGGCGCGATATCGCCAGGCAGAAAGGCTGATTTTGTCTTATTCAAAAGTTTAAAGGAAATCGATATTGATGTCGTTTATAAAGACGGTATTAAGGTTGCTGAAAATAAATTACCAAACTTTAAAACAGAAAATGTCGTCGAAAGTTTGGTCATGGATACGGTAAAAATTAAATATCAAAGAAAAGATTTGGAGTTTCCTTTATCTTCAAATAGAGTCAATGTCATTGGCTTGATTAAGAATAATGTAACAACTACCAAACTAGTTGAAACTGTAGTTTTAGACAATGGTTGTTTTTATCCAAAAGATAACACTGATTTACTAAAATTATGTGTTATTGAAAGACACTTTAAAAGTGGTAATATTGGAAAAGCAATTGTTAATGGTTATGGTTTGAAGAATGCTAGTTTAGCCATGACGATTTCTCATGATTCCCATAATCTGATTTGTATTGGTGATAATGATTTCGATATGGACAAAGCTATAAACAAGATTTCTGAAATCGGCGGGGGAATTGTTCTTGTATCGAATGCTAAGGTTTTGGAATTTCTGCCTTTAGAAGTTGGCGGATTAATGTCGCTTAATACTTTGGATTATGTCGAAAAGAAATTGCTGAATTTAGAACAATTATTAAGAAATCTTGGCGTAAACATTGAAATCGAAGATCCGATACTACAATTAGCGTTTTTATCATTGGCAGTAATCCCAGATTTAAAAGTAACCGATCAAGGTTTGTTTGACGTTAAAAAATTTCAAATAATTCCTCTAGAAGCGAGCGTGTAAGTAATGAGTTATACTATTGGATATCATTGTACTGTTTGTAATGAATTTTACGAAACAAAAAAAGAAATGTTAGTCTGTCCAAGTTGTGGTGATTCGGGCATTCTTGATATTGAATACGATTATGATAAAATCAAGAAAGTTTTTAGTGAAGAGAAATTAAAAAAGAATTTTGACTTTTCAATTTGGCGTTACCTTCCGTTGTTACCCGTAAATGAAGAGTTTACTAAGAATACACTAAGAGTAGGCTGGACACCGCTTTTAAGAAGCAATAATGTTATGAAGAAGTATGGTTCTAAAGCTCTCTATTTTAAAGATGATGGACAAAATCCAACCCAATCATTAAAGGATCGAGCGAGCATCATTGCCTGCGTAAAAGCTTTAGAACTTGGACAAACAACAATAGCGTGTTCGTCAACCGGTAATGCAGCTTCTTCATTAGCTGGCAATGCCGCAAGATTAGGGATTAAAACCGTAATTTTCGTTCCTAAAAGAGCGCCTCTAGGTAAACTATCACAATTATTAGTATTTGGCGCTACCGTGATCAAGGTAAATGGCGATTATAAAAAAACATATAATTTATCAAAAAAAGCTATCGAGCATTTTAATTGGTATAACCGTAACGCCGCTATTAATCCTAATTTGATAGAAGGTAAGAAAACTGTTGCTTTAGAAATAGCGGAACAGTTAGAATTTAATCCTACTGATTGGGTAGTTGTGTCCGTCGGCGACGGCTGTACAATCGGTGGAGTATATAAAGGTTTTTATGATTTATATCGTTTAGGTATGATCAAGAAAATCCCTAAAATCCTCGGAGTCCAAAGTGAAGGGTGTTCGCCGTTTTGTGATGCTTTTAAAAAAGGCGGAGAATTAGAAGAAACAGAAGAAAATACAATCGCTGACTCGATCGCAGTTGGTATTCCTAGAAACCCTGTTAAAGGACTAGACGCCGTGAAGAAAAGTTTAGGCGAGTTTATCGCTGTTAGCGATGAAGAAATTATGCAAGGAATGAAAGAGTTGGGTAAAGCCGAAGGCATTTTCGCTGAACCCGCTGCCGCAGCGAGTTTTGCTGGATATAAAAAGGCAATTATTAATAAGTTAATTAAACAAAATGAAACTGTCACTGTTATAATTACCGGTAATGGATTAAAAGACACTTCCAATGCATTAAAGTATATCGAGGAACCAATTCTTCTTGATGATAATCTAGAAGATTTAATAGGATATATAAAGACAAGAAAAGAGGACTTAAAAAATGAGTAAAATACCCTTTGGACCCACATATGATGAAATGGCTCATCCTTCTCATATCGATCCGAAAATCAGAGAAAAAGCATTAAAGAACAAAGAAAATGAACTTGATCCAATTAATCTCTTTAATATTAATTGGAAAGATGAGTCGAATCAAGTTCATAAAATCATCTTACCAAAAGCATTAACTGGAGTTGATTGTAATATCGTCGTATTATTAGGAAAATATTATCCTTCTGGTTCACACAAAGTTGGTCCAGCATATTCAACTTTAATTGAAGGTTGTGTCGATCAAACTATCATTCCTGGTAAGCATACGATCTTAGGACCTTCAACCGGTAACTTTGGGATTGGTGTTTCTTACATTTGTAATTTGATGAATTTTGATTCGATCGTTATCATGCCTGATAACATGAGTAAAGAAAGATATCAAAGAATTGAAAAGTACGGAGCTAAATTAGATCTTACTCCCGGAACAGAATCTGACGTTATCTTAACTTTGGAAAGAACTTTCGAATTAAAGAAAAATCCTAAGAACCGTTCTTTAGCTCAGTTTGAATTATTACCTAATTATCGCTTCCATCGTCATGTCACTGGCAATGCCTGTGTCGAAGCCGTGCAAGGTGTTGGAAATGGCCGGATTGCTTGCTTTACATCAGCTCCTGGTTCTGCAGGAACTCTAGCTGCAGGCGATCAAATCAAGAAGTTTTTCCCTGAGGCTAAAGTCGTTGCCTTAGAACCATATGAATGTTCGACATTGATGAATGGCGGTAGGGGACAACACCGAATTGAAGGTATCGGCGATAAGATGTGTACTTTGATTCATAATGTATTAAATACCGATTTTATCTGTTTGATTAAAGATGAAGAATCGGTACAAGGTTTAAAACTTATTCATGACGGTATTGATGTTTTAGTTGAAAACGGTATCGATAAATCAATGGCTTTATCAATGAAAGAATTATTTGGTGTTTCCGGTATTTGTAATATTATCGGAGCGATAAAGATGGCTAAATATTTAAAACTTGGTCCTGACGATAATGTTGTCACTATCGCAACTGATGGTTTTGATCGTTATGAAACTGTCCTTCTGGATTTAAATAGACGTTATTTAGAAACTGAGAATTTTGTCTTGCGAAGATGGTTTAAAGATATTTTCTTGAAAGCTAACACTGAAGACATTACTGATTATCGTCCGTATTCACAAAAAGAAAAACTTTTTCATCAAAAGGAAATGGATTGGTTGAAATTTGGTTATAGCCAAGCATACCTTGATTCAATGAAAGATATGAGCTTTTGGGATCATGAATATGAAAAGATTCATCACTATGATGAATTGATCAAAAAGATGCGTGAGGAATAAAAATGAAAGTAGATTTTAGTGGAATTCTAGAATTAAGTAAAAAATACGAGCCGGATATGACTAAGTTCTTACGAGACATGATCAAAATTCCTTCTGAAAGTTCTGATGAAGAAAAAGTTATTCAAAGAATCAAAGAAGAAATGATAAAAGTTGGTTTTGATGAAGTTAGAATTGACAAAATGGGGAATATCATCGGTAGAATCGGCCATGGGAAACATTTAATTGCGATGGACGCTCATATTGATACAGTCGGAATTGGCGAAATAAAAAACTGGAAATTTAATCCTTATGAAGGTTTTGAAGATGAAACAACGATTGGCGGTAGAGGTGCATCCGACCAAGAAGGCGGAATGGCTTCGATGGTATATGCTGGTAAAATTATCAAAGATTTAAAATTAGAGAATGATTATACTTTATTAATCACCGGTACCGTTCAAGAAGAAGATTGTGACGGGTTGTGCTGGCAATATCTAATTGAAGAAGAACATATTAAGCCAGAATTCGTCGTTATTACCGAACCGACTAGTTTAAATATCTATCGCGGTCATCGCGGCAGAATGGAAATAAAGGTTTCCACGTCAGGCGTTTCTTGTCATGGAAGTGCTCCTGAAAGAGGAGACAACGCGATTTTTAAAATGGCCCCAATCTTAATTGAGTTAGAAGAATTAAATAAACGTTTATTAGATAATCGCTTTTTAGGAAAAGGAACTTTAACCGTCAGTGAAATTTTCTATTCTTCGCCTTCAAGATGCGCTGTAGCGGACGGATGTACCGTCTCAATTGATAGAAGATTAACTGATGGAGAAACATTCCTTAGTGCGATTAAAGAAATCGAAGATTTAGATTCAGTTAAAAAGGCTGGAGCAGTTGTCGAAATGTATGATTATGCTAAACCTTCATACACTGGGTTAGTATATCCAACCCAATCATATTTTCCAACCTGGGTTTTACCGGAAGATCATGTAGTTTGTCAATCGACTGTTAAAGCTTATGAAAATCTCTTTAATAAGAAGCCTTTAGTTGATAAATGGACGTTTTCAACGAATGCAGTTTCAATTATGGGAAGACATAAAATTCCTTGTATCGGTTTTGGACCAGGGAAAGAAGAACAAGCTCACGCACCAAATGAAATCACTTATAAAGAACATCTTGTAGTTGCTTGCGCCATGTATGCGGCAATTCCAAGCGTTTATATTGAAAGTATAAAATAGGAGAGAAAGATGAAACCATTATTTAAAGGAAAACATTTTATAACATTAGAAGAATGGACAAAAGACGAAATCAACAAATTATTAGAAGTTTCCAAAGAGTTAAAACAAAAGTTTTACAATAACGAAGAAACTGATTACTTAAAAAATAAGAATGCCTTTTTAATGTTCTTCGAACAAAGCACAAGAACAAGAAATTCAATGGAAGCCGGTTTAGCGCAAATGGGCGGGCATGCGATTTTCTTGGATACGTCTAAAATGCAATTATCTCATGGAGAAAGTGCCAAAGATACAGCTATAATTCTATCGAGTTATGGTCATGGTATTGCTTGTCGAAATTGTTTTTGGGGTATTGGTAATAAGTTTTTAAGAGAAATGGCTGCGAATTCAACTGTCCCAATTATGAATTTACAATGTGATATTTATCACCCGATGCAAGGATTAGCTGACTTGATGACGATTCAAGAAGTTAAAAAGGAAACCAAAAATTTAAAGGTTTCTATTATTTGGGCTTACGCAACCACGCATAAAAAACCGATTTCCGTTCCGCTTACACAAATCTTATTATTCCCACGTTATGGTATGGATGTTACTTTAGCCTACCCTGAAGGTTATGATTTACCGGATTGGGCGATAGCCAAAGCTAAGCTTAACGCTAAAGAAAACGGTGGAAATTTCAGGATAACTCATAATATGGAAGAAGCTTATCGAGGCGCTGATATTGTTATCCCTAAAAATTGGGGTTCGTGGGTAAATAATCAAAGCGATCAAGTCGTTGACGATTTGTTAGAAAGTTATAAATCATGGAAATGCACTGAAGAAATGATTTCTTTAGCTGATAAAGACGTTAAATACATGCATGCTTTACCAGCTGACAGAGGTAACGAAGTTGTCGATTCAGTTATTGACGGTGTTCATTCCATCGTATATCAAGAAGCTGAAAACCGTCTCCATACAGCTAAAGCCGTTATGGCGATGACAATGGGAGATAAATAGTTTTTATAATGAGGATTTTTATTGCAATTCTTTTACCTAAGTTAATCAAAGATCAAATCTATTCTGATATCGAAAAACTTTCAAGTGGGTTTAAGGGTAATTATTCAAGTTATGATAATTTGCATCTAACGATGTATTATATCGGTGAAGTTGATGACTTACAGCTTAAACGAATTGTTAGTGAGATAAAAAAAATCAACTTTAAAAAGTTCGATTTTGAGATTGGGAAGATTGGTAGTTTTAAGAATAGTTCATCGCAAAGATTAGTACATTTACAGGTAAAACCGAATAATGTCCTTAAATCCCTGCATCAACAGATTATCTTTTGCTTAAAAAATGCCGGAGTTAGTATTACCTCTACTGATTTTACCCCTCATATCACTTTAGGAAGAAAAGTAGAGATTTCTCTAGAAGCACTTTATAGTCTAGTTACAGAAGAAATGACTGTTTCGGCGACGAGAATTTCCGTAATGGAATCTAAAAGAATTGACAATGTTTTAGTTTATGAAGAAGTTGATTTTCAAACACTTAAATAAGAAAAAAGCACTGAAAATTTTTTCAGTGCTTTTAATATAATTCTTTATTTTGATGTTGATATTCTCTAAATAACAGAAGACATTGTTTTCTTTCTTGTTCTTCAAGATTTAAGATATTGATATCTTGACGTTTGTTTTCGATGAATTTATAGATAAAATCATCTCTAAAGCCGATTTCATCAGCGTCGCTTTCAAGAC
>DIGC01000079.1:16079-18084 GCA_002419445.1 Caryophanales bacterium UBA5732 | reverse complement strand
TTTCAAAGATCTATCTTGCTTGCGCGCTATCTTGACGCGCTTATATATTTTATCATAGAGAAAAATTATTGTCAATAATTATTTCTCGTAAATTTTAAGTAAATATGGCAAAAAGAAAAGATAGTCATTTTTCGCCTTGTTTGGCTCACAACTATCTTAATTTCTTAATAATTTTAGATGGTTTTTTTGGTCAAAATCTATTGTTTTTTCGAGATTATTTTTAGATACCAATCAATTTAAGGATATCATTGTATGTAACATAAATCATTAAGGCGATTAAAAGGAAGAAAACTATTGTATGTAACCAATTTTCCAATTTCTGATTCGGTTTCTTTCTTGTGATAGCTTCGTAGCCAATAAAGACAATTTTTCCACCGTCAAGTGCTGGTATCGGCAGTAAGTTAACGATGCCTAAATTAACCGATAATAACCCAACAAAACTCAACAAGGAAATAATACCTGCGGCAGCTGCTTGACTAGTTAATGAAAATATTCCCACAAATCCGCTTAAATCGGAAATTCCAATCAAATCAGAAGTAAATAATAGTCCAAGAGTACCAAAGATTGATGCAGCTGCGTCATAAGTAAGCACGAAACTATTTGCTATTGAACCAAAGAAACTAAATTTATTCGTACCGACAATACCGATATAAGTTCGGTAGAAATCAGTATTCATAGCGTCTAAAACATCTTCGCCATAAACCACATATTCGAATTCATAGAAATCACCCTCTGTTAAAGGAGCGTTTTCTACTATTGTGTCACCAACTTCGACTAGCAGTGTTTCATCGGCGTTAACTTTATAAGTAGCAGTACTTTGATCAAGTGTCGATATGATATCGATGTAATAATAACCTTCTTGTTCCGTGATTTTGTCAACTTCACCAGAAATTGTGGTTTTTATTTGACGGAAAACGTTAATTTTAAATAAATCTTCTTTATCCAAAGAGCCATCTTTATTAGCGCTAGCGAAACTAATGATATCTTCCCAAGTACTCATCGGTAAATCGTTTAAACTGATAATCTTGTCCCCTGGAAGCAGTTCTGTGTTTAAATATAAAGGTCTATCGATAATTAATTCAGTATTTTCTGATGATGAGGCAAAGCCTAATCCGACAAAGTTCATTACTGGGTAAATCGTTGGTAGACTAATTTGTTCGCCGTTTCTTTCCACAACAATATCGTAACCATTAACTGTTTTTGCTAATTCACTGGAGATAGAGTTTACTTCCCCGCTCCATGTATCAACTTCCACGCCATTGATCGAAATTATTTTGTCATTCGGCAAAATTACGTTATAAGCAGGTGTGTTTTCACTTGATTCACTGACAATTGTAGAAGCCGTGTTTGGTACACCGCTTGCAAAAGCAATAATCAGAAATAATACAAAAGCTAAGACAAAATTCATCATCGGTCCGCCAAAAATAGTTAAGAACCTTTGCCATTTTGTTTTTCCGGTAAAGCTACGACTATTAGGCGTAACTTGCATTTCTTTTTTATCAAAAACATAGAAGGCATCATTTTTCACTTGATATTGATTGATAAATAAAGAATTATCAGTTCTCAAATCAATTGATTCAACTGAAACTGCCAATAAGTCTTGATATTTAGGATTTTTTTCATTTAGGATAATTCTTTTTACAACATTATCTTCAGCAAAATCTAGACGAACTTTATCGCCAATCTTCACTAATTCATCCTCAATCTCTTCACCAGACATTGAGACAAATCCGCCAAAAGGAATCGCTCTAATCGAATAAGTCGTTTCGCCTTTTTTTGTGCTCCAAAGTTTAGGCCCCATGCCGAAAGAGAACTCATGACATAATATCCCCGCTCTTTTTGCGAAGAACAAATGACCAAGTTCATGAATACATATTACTAAACCTAAAACCATTAGAAAAACAATGATATTCCAAATGGTTGTAAAAAAACTCAATGTAATTAACATCATATAAAGCTCCTTAATATTGTCGGTAAATTCTTTGTTTTATTTCCTGATCAATCT
>DIGC01000079.1:15613-15885 GCA_002419445.1 Caryophanales bacterium UBA5732 | reverse complement strand
CGCATTAAATCCATTTTGTTCGCAATTGACTCTTTTCTCTTAGGATAATACATTGCATATGATATCGGAAGACGCATATCATGATCCGCTATTTGCGCAATGATTGAACCGTCAACAAATTCAACCATGGAATGGATGATACTTTCTCTATGAAGAAGCGCTTCAACTTTTTCAATTTCAATATCAAACAGATAACAAGCCTCAATAATTTCAAAACCTTTATTAATCATTGTCGCTGAATCAATGGTAATCTTTTTACCCATCGCCCAATT
>DIGC01000079.1:0-15566 GCA_002419445.1 Caryophanales bacterium UBA5732 | reverse complement strand
TTAAGGGCTTGCCAAAGAGCGCTATGCTCGGAATCAATCGGATAAATTTTGGTTTTTGAAGTTTTAAGTTTTTCCTTAATCAAATGACCGCCAACGACCAAAGTCTCTTTGTTCGCTAACAGAACATTTCTATTGATTTCCAAAGCTTTAATTGTCGGTTTTAACCCAACCATTCCAACTAAAGCATTAATCAAAGTAATATCTTCTTTTTCGTTGTATCCAGCTAAAATTTCTAAACCTTGTTCACCGAAAACCACTTTTATATGGGGATATTTATTTCCTAAGTACAAAGATTGTTCTTCATCTTTCACACAGACAATTTCTAGATCAAATTCTTCAATCAAATCCTTGATTAGTTCAAAATTAGTATACCCGGAAAGACCTTTTAATTCAAAATCATCTCTATTAGCTCTAATAATTTCTATTGTCTGTAACCCGATTGAACCAGTAGCGCCCAATAGATAAATCTTTTTCATTATATCACCATCATGAAAATCATCAAAAAGATAGCTGCGAACATTGAAGAATCAAAGCGATCTAAGACTCCGCCATGTCCGGGGAAGATATTAGAATAATCTTTTATATTATTTTCTCTTTTAAACTTTGAAGCAATTAGATCCCCAATTTGGGAAATCAACGACAAAGAAAAAGAAATCAGTAACAGTAAAAATAGATTTAATTCTAAAAAATCAAAGAAATAAGCATATAACGCTGAAAGACTTCCGCCAATAACAAGACCAGCAATCGCTCCTTCAACACTCTTTTTAGGTGATATTTTAACAGCTAAACGGTGTTTTCCAAACTTAACTCCGATAAGATAAGCAAATACGTCAGTTAGCATCGCCACCAAAAACAAATAGATGACAAAATGGATTCCCAATATTCTTAGATTAGCAAAAGCTATGAAACCTAAACTTGTATAAAAGACAGTTAAGATTTGGTTAGAAAAATCTTTAAATGTAAAATTCGTAGAAAAGACATAAAGCAAAGCATAGATTAAAAACATTGCGATTATATACAGTAAAATCAGTTGAAAATAGATTGACGGTTGGCTAAAGAAGATAACATTCATCAATGCAAAACCGAAAGTAAACAAAACCGCTAAATAGTTAAAGAAGGAAAATGGTTTATCTCTATAAAGCATTCTTGAAAATTCCCAGGAAGCGATACTTGCTAATAAAACACAAAATCCGGAGAAAAGAAACGCTAAAGGTCCTTCGCCAAAATAGATTAGCAAACCTAAAATAATAACTAATAAGGTTCCGGTTATAAATCGTTGTTTCATAATTTATCCTTTAAACCCCCGAATCTTCTTTCGCGTTTGTTAAAATCTATAATCGCCTCTAACAAATCTTTCTCGCTAAATGCTGGCCAATAGGTTTTACAGAAATATAATTCTGCATAAGCTGCTTGCCATAATAAATAATTAGATAAACGGATCTCACCGCTTGGTCTAATTAAAAGGTCGAGTTTAGGAAGATCTTTTGTATAGAGATATTGTTCAATTGTTTGTTCGTTTATTTCATCAATCTTAAGTTTATTTTCCAAAACTCTTGAAGCGATTTCTTTAGTCGCTTCAGTTATTTCAGCTCGTGAACCATAATCAAAACAGATATTTAAGACTAATCCTTGTCGGTCTTTAGTGTTAAAGGTAATTCGTTCTAAAATTTCTAAGTTTTCCTTACTTAAGTGAGTTTTTCTTCCGGAAAACATAACTTTAATGTCATGTTTCTTAAAATCATCTTTAAATCTTTTTTCAAATTCACCAGGAAGTTTCATCAAGAAATCAACTTCATCTTTTGGTCTTGACCAATTTTCCGTAGAGAAGGCATAGACACTTAAAGCTTTTATTCCCATATTTGAAGCCGCAATCGCAATCGTGCGAATATTTTCCACGCCTCTTTGATGACCAAAGGTCCTAGGCATGTGTCTTTGTTTTGCCCATCGGCCGTTACCGTCTAAAATAATAGCGATATGTTCAGGAATAATTAAATTTTCATTAATCTTGGCTTTTCTCATTTTATCATCCCTTCCTAGTAATTGATTATACTATATTTTATGTGATAATTCTATGATTTTTACCCGAAGTCTCAAAAGATAAAAAAGTTGTAAATTCCTTGGAAAAAGGAGATTTACAACTAAATTAGTTTAGATATGCATAATGTCTTTTTCTTTTTCTTTAAAATACTCATCAATCTTTTCAATAAACTGATCAGTAATTTTTTGAACTTCATCTTGATAGTATGTTAAATCATCTTCTGTGATTGAGGAATCTTTTTCAAATTTTTTGAAATGAGTAATTGCATCTCTTCGAATATTTCTAATTGCGACCTTGCTATCTTCTGCCATTTTGTGAATCGTTTTAACAGAATTACGACGATTTTCTTCGGTCATAGGCGGTAAGACGATTCTAACTCCTATACCATCATTTGATGGAGTGACTCCTAAGTTAGCTCCGAAAATAGCTTTTTCAATTTCGCTGACCAAAGATTTATCATATGGTTTAATATAAATTTGGTTAGCTTCTGGAACTGAAACTGAAGCTACTTGATTGATTGGTGTATCAACACCATAATAACTAACATGTACCTTTTCTAGCATTTTTGGATTTGCTCTACCACTTCTTACAGTTGAAAAATCACGATGTAACACTGATAGAGTATGTTCCATTCTCTCTTCGGCTTCTAAAAGAATTGTTTCCGGCATCTTACTTTCCTCCTTTGCCTTTTTGAATTAAAGTTCCAATATTTTCTCCCTGGATTGCTCTTCTAATGTTTCCAGGAACATTCATGTCAAAGACATAAATGTCTATATTATTATCATAGCATAATGCAGCTGCAGTTGAGTCCATTACGCTGAGATTTTTATGTAAAACTTCTTGATGAGTTAAATTATCATATTTAATTGAATCATCGTGTTTATTTGGATCTTTGTTATAAACTCCGTCAGTACCATTCTTTGCCATATAGACAATAGTCGCGCCTAATTCAGCCGCTCTTAAAGCTGCGGTTGTATCAGTTGAGAAATACGGATTACCAGTTCCGCCGCCAAAAATGACAATACGATTCTTTTCAAAATGAGATAAAGCTTTACGGCGAATATAAGGCTCAGCGACTTCAGGAATATTAATTGAAGTCATGACTCTTGTTTCTACGCCCATAGCTTCTAAAGAATTTTGTAAGGCTAGGGCATTAACGATAGTTCCAATCATGCCCATATAATCAGCGCTTGATCTTTCGATTCCCATAGCTTCTGCTAATTTACCGCGAAAAATATTTCCTCCGCCGACAATAACCCCAATTTCACAATCACAAGCTCTGTAAGCGTCTTTAATTTCTTTAGCGATGTTTTTGACAGTCTGCGGATCAACACCAACTCCGCTTTCACCAGCCAAAGCTTCCCCGCTAAGTTTAATCATTACTCTTCTTTTTGGCATAATAACTTCCCTCCTAATTATTTTAAAAAAAGGACAAAGATTTGTCCTTTAATTAACCGACTTGTCTCATTACTTCGTCAGCAAAATTTTCTTCTTTTTTCTCTACGCCTTCGCCTACAGCTAAACGTTTAAATAAAGCGATTGATACGCCCTTAGATTTAACATATTGTTCAACTGTTTCATCTGGGTTTTTAACGAATGGTTGGTTTAAAAGACAAATGTCTTTCAAGTTTTTACTTAGTCTACCTTCAACCATCTTTTCAATAATATTCTGAGGTTTTGGTTTGTCTGATTCAGCGTTTTCATTTAAAGCTTCTTTTAATAACACTTCTTTTTCGTGATTGATGAATTCTTCGGAAATTTCATCACGAGAAACGTATCTTGGGTTAGAAGCAGCTACATGCATAGCTGTATCTTTAGCAGCTTCAGGGCTAATACCGTTTAAAACCGTTAAAGAGGCGATTTTACCACCCATATGTACATAAGCACCAAAAGTTTGATTTTCTGATTTTTTAACTAATTCATATCTTCTGAAAGATAAGTTTTCACCAATAGTTGAAACTTCTTCTAAAAGAAGTTCTTGTAATGGTTTCCCATTAACTTTTGATTGTAAAGCTTGTTCATTAGTTTCTGGTTGACTTACCAATAAGGCGTCTCCGATTAAACTAACTAGGTTTAAGAATTTAACATTCTTAGCTACGAAGTCTGTTTCACAGTTAAGTTCGAAAATCACAGCGACGTTGCCTTTGACTTTTACTTCACAAGATCCTTCAGCAGCAATTCTTGAAGATTTCTTTGCGGCTTTAGCGATTCCCTTTTCTCTTAACCAATCAACTGCTTGATCTATATTACCGTTTGTTTCGACTAAGGCTTTTTTACAATCCATTAATCCAGCTCCGGTTTTATCTCTTAATTCTTTTACTAATGAAGCACTAATATCCATAATTATTCCTCCTATTTTACCATATTTAATATATCATATTTTGATTATCTTTACAACACGTTAACTCTTTAAAAAGGGAGCATTTTTACTTGCTCCCATAATTATTAAAGTGCTTTTTTTATTAGATCGATTAATTCAGCTTTTTTTAATGCAGAATAGCCATTTAAGTTAAGATCTTTAGCCATAACTTTTAATTCAGCAACTGTTTTAGCTTCTAAATTAACTTCGACTACTTTTACTTCCGGCTTAGTTTCAGGCTTAACTTCAGGTTTAACTTCAGCAACAACTTCTTCTTTTTTAGGTTGAGAAGTAACTTTGACGACAACTGGTTTAACAGCTGCTTTAGCAACTGGTTTAGCAACTACAACTTCTTCATCTTCGATTTCATCTGTGTCTGTATCTTCTGTAGTTTGGTCTTCATCAGCTTCATCAGCTGCGCTTTGTCCGCCTTTAGCTTCGATAACAGCGTCTGCTAATTTGTTAACGATTAGTCTTACTGAACGTAAAGCGTCATCGTTAGCTGGAATGACATAGTCAACTTCATCCGGATCACAATTTGTATCAACGATACCGAATACTGGAATATCTAATCTTCTTGCTTCTAAAATCGCATTTCTTTCTTTTCTTGGATCGATAATGAACAAAGCTTCTGGCGTTTTGCGCATTTCTTTGATCCCACCTAAGAATTTTTCTAGACGTGCCATTTCTTTTTTAAGATTGATTACCTCTTTTTTCGGTAATACATCAAAAGTACCATCTTCTGCCATCTTGTATAAATCTTGAAGTTTTTTGATTGATTTTTTGATTGTCTTAAAGTTTGTTAGCGTTCCACCTAACCATCTTTGGTTGACGTAGTATTGTCCTGACCGTTCAGCTGCTTCTTTGATTGGATCTTGAGTTTGTTTCTTAGTCCCAACAAATAACACCTTTCCGCCTTCAGAAGCAATGTCGAATAAAGCTTTGTAAGCTTCGTCGATTAAATCGCTAGTCTTTTGTAAGTCAATAATGTGAATACCATTTCTAGAAGTGTAGATGTATTTAGCCATTTTAGGATTCCATCTTCTAGTTTGATGTCCGAAGTGCACCCCTGCTTCAAGCAGAGCTTTCATTGAAATAACTCCCATTTTTTGTTTCCTCCTTTTTGATTTTTTAGCCTCCACTTAATCATTGTTTTAAACCCACCACTTTATCTAAGCGGCTCACGAGTCTAAAACTCATAAGTGTGTGTATTTTTACGGCTCTTGTATTTTATCAAATTTTACCGTTAAAATCAAGCATTATTTACTGGCTTGAGCGTAATCTTCACTAATTATTTGCAGATATAGTTTTTCTAAGAAAAAAGGATTAGTTTCCTGTCGAACCTAATCCTCCCAATCTTGTTATATTATTAAAATCATTATCTACGGTAGAATACTTGATAAATATTCCTTGAGCGATTCTTTCGCCTTTTTTAAGTAACACATCATCTTGTCCATAATTATACATTATTAACATAATCTCCCCTTCATTATCAGGGTTATTATAGTAATCAGAATCAATGATTCCCACGGAGTTTAAAAGCACTAATTGTTTTTTAAAAGATAATGAACTTCTTGGATAAATTTGTAAAACTTCATCTTCTGGCATATAGGCTTTTATTCCTGTAGCGACGAATAAAAACGACTGTGATTTTATGACCGTATCTTTAGCGCAAGAGATGTCATAACCAGCACTGGCTTTTGTCTTTCTTTCTGGCAGAGAAATGTCTTGGTTAAGATATTTTTTTACAACTTCAAATCCTCTTACTTTCATGACTTTCCCCCTAAAGATTTCCGGCGCCGGTTTGCTTGATTTGTTTCAACAATTCTTTTTCCGCTTTCGCTAACTCGATATTTCGTTTTCGGTTATCTTCAATCCGGTTTTTTCTAATTTCCATCAAGTTTTTCATAGCTTCTTCTTTTGATTCACCGATGAAAGCATCTTGAGCAATACACGTAATGATATTATGATGATTTTCCACAACACCGTTTATGACCACGACATAATAAACTAACTTTTCTTGAGTTAGTTTAATATAACCGGTATCAATGGTTGAAATGATGGGAAGATGATCTGACCACATCTCGTAGTCACCATTGTTATGAGATGACACGATTACCGATGTTACAGTTTCGTTATAAAGTTCCCCATCCGGCGTTACTACGGAAATATTCATAAATTATTTACTCCTAATTAATTTTTCAGCTTTTATAACCGCTTCTTCAATACTTCCTACTAAACGAAAAGCATCTTCCGGCAAATGATCATATTTACCTTCTAAAAGTTCTTTAAAACCTTTTACGGTATCTGAAACTTTCACGAAACTACCTTTTTGGCCAGTGAATTGTTCAGCCACATGGAAATTTTGCGATAAGAATAATCTGATTCTTCTGGCACGATGAACTACTAATTTGTCTTCTTCACTTAGTTCATCCATGCCTAAGATAGCAATTATATCTAATAAATCATTATATCTTTGTAAAGTTCTTTGGACTTCTCTGGCTACTTTATAATGTTCTTCACCAACAATTTCAGGAGTCAAAGCCCTTGATGTTGAAGCTAAAGGATCAACTGCCGGATAAATTCCTTCTTCAGATATCTTACGAGAAAGATTGGTTGTTGCGTCCAAATGGGTAAAAGTAGTTGCTGGAGCTGGATCGGTATAGTCATCGGCAGGCACATAGACAGCCTGGATTGAAGTGATTGAACCGGCTTTTGTCGAAGTGATTCTTTCTTGTAATAATCCCATGTCCGTAGCTAAGGTTGGTTGGTAACCAACAGCTGAAGGCATTCTACCTAAAAGAGCTGAAACTTCTGATCCTGCTTGAGTGAATCTGAAAATATTATCGATAAACAATAAAACGTCTTGTCGTTCTTGATCGCGGAAATATTCAGCCATAGTCAGTCCTGACAAACCGACTCTCATTCTCGCTCCAGGTGGTTCATTCATTTGACCAAAGACCATTGCCGTCTTTTTGATAACCCCTGATTCTGTCATTTCATGATACAAGTCGTTACCTTCTCTTGTTCTTTCACCGACACCGGCAAACACCGAGATTCCGCCATGTTCTTGAGCTACGTTATTGATTAGTTCTTGAATTAAAACGGTTTTACCGACACCGGCACCACCGAATAAACCGATTTTACCACCTTTAATATAAGGAGCTAATAAATCAACGACTTTAATTCCTGTTTCTAAAATTTCGGTCGTCGCATTTAAATCTTCAAGAGCTGGTGCAGGTCGATGAATTGGTGATCTTTCGAAGTCGCCCTCAAGCGGAAGTCCGTCAATAGGTTCACCTAATACGTTAAAAATTCTCCCTAACGTTATTTTACCGACTGGTACTGATATCGCTTTTTCAGTGTCAACTACCGTCATACCTCTGGTAAGGCCATCAGTTGAATCCATAGCGATAGTTCTTAAAATACCGCCACCTAAAAATAAAGACACTTCTAGAGTTAAGTTGATAGCCACTCCATTGTTATCTTTTGCATTCACTTTCACTTCTAAGGCGTTGTTAATCTGTGGCATGTCCTTTAAAAACTGAACATCGACCACTGGCCCCATTACTTGTACTATTTTCCCTAGGTTAGGCATTCTGTCCTCCTAATTAACTGCATTTGCGCCACCGATAATATCGGTGAGTTCAATGGTAATTTGTGCTTGTCTTGCGCGGTTATAAATTAAGTTTTGCTTATGGATAATCTCTTTTGCATTATCAGTTGCATTCTTCATAGCTGTCATCCTTGAAGCATGCTCAGCGGTTTTTGCGTCTAAGATAATACCATAGAGAGTGTTTTCTAAATAAATTGGTAACAATTGATCAATAACTTCTTCGGTTGAAGGTTCAAAAATGTAGTTAGAAACTAATTTTTTATCTTTAATCAAATCGGTTATCGGCAATAAGACTTCATCTCTTACAACTTGATTGATTGTGTTGATATAGTCGGAAAAAATAATCACGATTTTATCGACTTCACGATTTAAATAGAGTTTTATAAAAGCTCTGGACATCGCTTGAAAGTCGATAAATTTAATATCATCACGTGAGTTTATCGATTCTTTATTCAACATTGGATATTTCTTCTTTTTACAATAGCTATAAGCTTTATAACCAATAGTTCCCACGATAAAATCATCTTCATTATCCTTAATAATATTTTCAAAGTATTTAAATATTTGACTATTATAAGGACCGGCTAATCCTCTGTCAGAGGTTACTAAGATATATCCGACTTTTTTAATTTCTCTTTGTTGCAAGAGAGGATGAGTATATTCCGGATTAGTTGATATCACATGTTCTAATAAATGTTTTATCTTTTCTTTAATTGGTTGAAAGGCTTTGAACTTCTTTTCCACTTTTCTTAATTTAGAAGCAGAAACCATGTTCATAGCTTTTGTAATCTGAGAAGTTTTTTTAGTTGCTTCAATTCGTTTCTTAATGTCTCTTAATGAAGCCATATAAGTCCTCCTTGATTACATGAAATCTTGCGCAAAACGATCAATTGCTTGACTTAGTCCTTCGCTGTTCTTGATATCTTTAGTTTCTAGAATGTCTTTTAATAAAGCATTTGCGTCAGAGTCATTCAAGAAAAACTGATGCAATTCTTGTTCATATCTCTTAACGTCAGCAATTTTAATTTGATCCAAAAATCCTTTTGATAAAGCAAAAATGCTGATTGCTTGTAATTCAAAAGGCATTGTTTCATGTAAACCCTGTTTCAAGATTTCAACGGTTCTTTCACCTCTGTCAAGTTTAGATTTTGTAGCGTCATCTAAATCTGAACCAAATTGCGTGAAAGCTTCTAATTCTCGATAACTTGCTAAATCTAATCTTAGAGTACCGGAAACTTTTTTGATTGCTTTGTGTTGTGCTGCTCCCCCAACTCTAGATACGGATAAACCGGCGTTAATAGCTGGTCTGATACCGGAATAGAATAATTGTGATTGAAGGAAGATTTGTCCATCGGTGATGGAGATAACATTGGTAGGAATGTAAGCGGAGATATCTCCTTCTTGAGTTTCAATTATCGGTAAAGCAGTAATTGAACCACCGCCTAATTTTTCACTTAACTTCGCAGCTCTTTCTAGAAGACGTGAATGTAAGTAGAAAACATCTCCAGGGAAAGCTTCTCTACCTGGCGGTCTTCTTAGAAGCAACGATAATTCACGGTAAGCAATAGCGTGCTTCGTTAAGTCGTCGTAGATTATTAGAACATGTTTGCCCGCAAACATGAATTCTTCTGCGATTGAAACACCTGAATAAGGTGCTAGATATAATAACGGAGCTGGGTCTGAAGCACTTGCTGCGATGATTATTGAATAATCCATAGCTCCAAATTGTTTTAATGTTTCTTGAACATTTAAGACAGTTGATTGTTTTTGTCCGATTGCGACATAAATACAAATAACATCTTTACCTTTTTGGTTAATGATTGTGTCAACTGCGATTGAAGTTTTACCGGTTTGTCTATCGCCGATGATTAATTCTCTTTGGCCTCGACCAATTGGGACTAGTGCATCAAGAACCTTGATGCCAGTTTCAAGCGGTTGATAAACGGATTGACGATCGATTACTCCAGTGGCTTTTCTTTCAATCGGTCGACGCTTTTTGGTTTCGATTTTACCTAAACCATCTAAAGCTTGACCTAAAGGATTGATAACTCGACCAATCAGCTCTTCACCCACACCAATCTCAAGAATTTTACCAGTAGCTTTAACTTCCATACCCTCTTTAACTAAAGTTGAATCATTAAGAAGGATCACGCCGACATGGTTCTTTTCTAAGTTTTGAACCATTCCGAAAACGCCATTGGGAAAAATCAACAACTCGCCGGACATTGCTTTGTCAATACCATAGACCAAAGCGATTCCATCACCAACGGAGATTACAGAACCTATTTGTTCGGTTTTGATTTGTGATTCATATTTTTTAATCTGTTCTTTAAGCAAAGAACTGATTTCTAAAGGGTCTAATTTCAAGTTAGTTTCCTCCTGTTAAAGTCTGTTTTAAGGCTTCTAAAGTTGTGTTAATCGTTTGGTCAATGACACTACCTTGATATTCGATTTTCAATCCACCGATAATTGATGAATCGATAATCTGTTTAATATTTATTTTTTTCAAAAGTTTTTTCTCGAGGTTAATCGTAATTCTTTCGATATTGTTAGAACTAATTTTTGAATTTGCGTAAACAATGACTTCAACGACTTCATTCATCTCGTTAATCAAATCAAGATAAGCATAGGCGATTGTTTCAATTAGCTCAAAACGATCATTATCGATTAATACTTTGATAAAATTTGTAAGTAATTGATTTTTCACAACTTTATCTAATACATTTTGTTTATCAAGTCTCTCAATTCTCGGATGCAAGAAGAATTGTTTGGCGTTATGATCAAGAGATTCGATAAATGTTTTTAGTTCTTGATATAACGTATCAACTTCATTTCTTTCTAAAGCAAGCGAAAAAACCGCCCGAGCATATTGTCTTTCAACATCGGTCATGATTTTCCACTACTTTCAAAGTCTTCAACGATTAAATCTTGATATTCTTTATCGTTTAATTCTTTTCTGATGATTTTCTCGGCCATCAGCGCCGCTAAAGTAACAGTTTCTTTTTGTAAAGAAGTTTCAGCTTTAATTCTTTCGGCTTCGATTTCTTTTTTAGCTCTATCCATCATTTGATCGGCATTATCTTTGGCTTTCCCAATAATTCTAAGCCGTTCTTGTTCAGCTTTTTCCTTAGCGGAATCAAGATAGTCCTTAGATTTAAGTTTTAGCTCATTATATTCCGCTTCACGTTTCTCTTTCAATAATTTAGCTTCGACGTTTTCTTTCTTAGCCGAATCCATTTCTTGATCTAGGATGTTTTTTCGCTTTTCGAGAAAATCAGTGATTCTCCCCCAAAAGAAATGTTTGACGATGAGAACTAAAATCAAAGTTGCGGCAATTTGGATAATCATATCAAGAAGATTGATTCCTAATGCGCCCTCAATGATTTCTAGTACAGCTGCAATTATTTTGTCCATAACAGGCATAAGTGCCCTCCCAAAAAATAAAATCTTTATTATTTACCCATCAAAATAAACGCTACTAATAATGCGTAAAGACCGGTAGTTTCAGCAACTGCTTGAGTTACTAAAGTAGTAACAAGGATTTTACCTTGTGCTTCAGGTTGGCGACCAACTGCTTCTGCCGCTCTACCAGCTGCATAACCTTGACCAATACCAGGCCCTAGACCAGCGACAACCGCAACACCAGCACCTAAATAAGCCATACCACTACTAAAGTGTTCATTATATTCAGCAGCAAAACGCAATACTGAATCAAAAATCATTCCTAACATTCTATTTTCCTCCTATATTATATTCTAGGCATCAGATGCCATAGATATATTTACTGTTGTTAACATAAAAAATACAAAAGCTTGAATTAAACCAAAGAATATATCAAAGACCGCATGTAATATCACTCCGGCAAATATTCCTAAGGTCCAGTGTAATGCTGCATATACCATTGTAGCGATAACGGCGCCGCCCATCAAGTTTACAAATAAACGTAGACCCATGGAAAATGGCGTTGAAATTTCTCCAATCAAGTTGATTGGTAACATCAAGATTGCCATTGGTTTAACCGGCCCTAATAATCCATCAACCTTTTTTACTACGCCAAGATATTTAAACTCGGCCAACTTAATAATGAAGAATGTCATTAGGGAAAAGGTTAAGGCAACCCCCAAATTAGACAGCGGTGCGGTCAAACCGAATAAAGATATTGTATTAGCGAAAACTAAAAAGATAAGAATGGTAAAAAGATATGGAGCGAAAAACCGAAATGGTTTTTCATTTATATAGCTTCTTACCATTTTGTTAAAAGTTTCTACCACTAATATACAAACCAAGATAAAACCTTTTGGTGTTTTATTTGGATCCAGTTTCTTAATCTTAATTCCGACCACGATAAACACAATCGCTAGAAAAGTTATGATGATAAGAGTTGAAAAAACTTGTGGCGATAAAAACTCAAATAACGTAAACTCAATCATCCACGTCACTCTCCTTATTGGCAAAAATTAAAGTTACCGGGAATGATATGATTCTAAATGTCAGCAAACCGACAAATGTAAAATAGATATTCCATTCTTCCGGATTTTGGTAGGTGATAAAAAGAATTAAGGCAAAAAATAGAAATTTAACAAAATATAATATGATATGCCTTGATTTGATTGTTTTAGGATTGTTTTTATAAACACTTTTCATTAAACGGTAATTTAATGAATTCATTAACAAACTACTTGCAGCTCCTAAAAGAAAACTAAGTAGATAATCCATGTCTTGAGTAATTATATAAAGAACAAGAGCGAATAAAATTGTATATGGCCAGGAAAATAAAAATACTTTTTCAATCAGGTCTTTTTTCTTCATCTTCTTCTCCTTTAGTCGTCTTTAAAGCTCTTTTAATGAAATTGCGAATTCCAGCAAATATACCAATAACGACAAAGATATACATGAATACCACTTTTTCATTTAAAAGCCATTTATCTAAATATTTACCTATAAAGTAACCAATAACCATCGCCACAAAAGTTTCGATGAAAAATTGGACTACTAAATTCAAAACCAAAAAAACTGTTTTGTCTTTTTTTTTATTCATATTATTTAGTTCCAAATAATCTGTCTCCGCAATCACCAAGACCAGGAACTATATAACCAATTTTATTCAAACCTTGATCAATTGAAACCATATAGATATCAACATCAGGATGTTTTTCTTGAAGAGCTTTGATTCCTTCAGGACAACCGACGATGCCGACATAGCGAATATCTTTCGCTCCAGCTAATTTCACGCGATCAATTGCGGCGATAACGGAACCTCCAGTAGCTAACATTGGGTCAACTACTAAAACCGTAGCGTTAATTATTTCTTTAGGAAATTTGGCGTAATATTCATGCGGCATTAAAGTTTCTTCATCTCGATATAATCCGATATGACCTACTTTAGCAGTAGGTATAACTTTTTGAATGCCATCAACCATTCCTAAACCGGCTCTTAAAATTGGCACAATAACAACATCCTTAGCTAAAATTCTCGCTCGGGTTTTCGCAATTGGCGTTTCAATTTCAATTTCCTTTGTTTCTAAATCTCTTGTGACTTCATACGTAACTAAAGTCCCAATCTCATTGACGTTTTCTCTAAACGTTTTTGTATCAGTCACTTTGTCACGAATGATTGACATTTTATGTTGGATTAATGGATGATCAAAAACAACTACTTTACTCATTTTCGTCCTCATACTTTCGAATTTTTTCAACTCTATCAACATGTCTTTGTTCCGGTGAATATTTAGTAGTCATAAAGATTTCTAAAAATTCTAGCACTTCTTCAATCGTATTGACTCTGGAACCAAAGGTAATAACATTAGCGTGGTTATGGGTTTTAGATGATTCAGCGGTAAATTTTGAAGAAACAACGGCAGCTCTAACTCCCTTTACTTTATTGGCGGCTATACTCATACCAATACCAGTACCGCAAATTAAAATACCAAATTTAGCTTTTTCCATGCTAACAGCTTTGGCAACTAAGACGGCGAAATCTGGATAATCTGTCGCTTCAATCGTATCAGCACCAAAGTCCATAACATCATATGCTTTTTCTTGTAAAAAATTTATTATGGCTTTTTTGTATTCGTAACCAGCATGATCAGCGCCTATAGCAATTCTCATATTTATCACTCCTTACTTTAATGTCCATATCATAACAATTATATCAAATTAGTTCTTCAATTACAATTAAAATTTAGATGGGAACAATCCTTTACTCAATGATAATATCGCCTTTTCTTAAAGTAATTTTGTTAATAGTGTCATAGACAGTTGAAGCGTCGGAATTCAAATCGCCACCATCGATGATAAAGTCAACCAAAGATTCATATTTTAAGACATCTTTAAAAAGTAAAATAGATGGTTCGCTACTCAAATTCAAACTGGTTACGACCATTGGCCCAAATTTTTTCAGAAGATTTAAACTTACTTCATGATTAGGAATTCTTACTCCGACTGTATCTTTATTGGCAGTTATTAAATCGCTGACAAGTTTATTCTTTTTAAAGATTAATGTCAACTTACCCGGCCATTTTGAAATCCATTCATCCTTCAATTCAGTCAGCGGATGAACGACCTTTTTCACGTCATTTATGTCATAACAAAGAATTGCCATTGGTTTCGAATAATCTCTTTGCTTAATCTCATATATTCTATTGACCGCGGTTAAATCATCTAACAAACAACCAATGCCATATACAGTATCGGTTGGAAAGATAATTATTTTATTTCTCAAATCAATATTTAAATAATCCTTATCGCTTAAAATCATTTTATCCTCACATCAAATTTAATATTTCTAAAGGATGTTTCACTATCTTGCAAGCGCCCGCCCTAATTAATTCATCAGCTTTACGAAATCCCCACAAAACTCCAACGCTATAAAACCCCGCGTTCTTCGCAGTTAAAATATCAGTTTCCGTATCCCCGACATATAAAACATCTTCCGGTTTAATTCCTAAAGCATTAGTTAAGTCAAGGGCTGATGCTGGATCTGGTTTGGGAGAAAAGTCTTCTTTTTTCCCATACACCAAATCAAATACATCTTCACCAAAAAAATGTTTAATTACTTCAACGGTTTGATGATGCGGTTTATTCGATAAAACATTAAGGGAAACATTATTTTTCTTTAACTCAGCTAGCAAATCAGAGATACCGTCATAAAGTTTAGTATTGACGGTTGCTTGTTCTTTGTAAATTTCGTAATACGCTACTTTTAAATCCTTAAAAGCTGAAACGGGGATAGAGGCAGTTTTCATTACTTCTCTAATTAAGTTGTCTACACCTTTACCGACAAAATACTTATATTCTTCCACAGAAAACTCTGAATAATTATATCTTTTTAAAGCTAAATTCATGGTAATTTTTATGTCTTCAATCGTGTCCAATAAAGTCCCGTCTAGGTCAAATATCACGGCTTTAAATTTCATTAAGTCCCTCCAATACCAATTGCGTCATTAAAGAATCTTTGACTGGTTTATATGTCTTTCTATGAACTTTGCACGGTCCATAACTTTTTAATTTTTCCAAATGATACGGTGTGGGATAGCCCTTATGTTTGTCAAAAC
>DIGC01000098.1:4223-6266 GCA_002419445.1 Caryophanales bacterium UBA5732 | reverse complement strand
TTAATTATCGGTGCTGGTGCAGGCGGTAAAATTGCTCTTAATGAGATAAAAAATAATCCAACTTTAAATAATAATATCGTTGGTTTTGTCGATGATAACGATAATAAGATTGGTAATTTGATGTCAGGGTATCCAATATTTGGACCGATATCACAAATTGGCAAATTAATTGACAGAATGAATATTGAAGAAGTCATTATCGCGGTTGTGAATATTGAACCAAAAAGATTTCAAGAAATCATTAATTACTTTATTGATAAACCTGTAAAAATTAAGAGATTACCAGCTTTTAAAGATTTTCGCGATAATGTTCCCGATCAAATCTCTGACGTTAATGTCGAAGACTTATTAAGCAGAGACGTGATTGAATTAGATACAAAAGGAATCCATGAATTCATCGAAGGTAAAAAAGTTCTAGTTACTGGAGCTGGCGGCTCTATCGGTTCAGAACTAGTAAGGCAAATAATTAAATATAAACCGCAATCGATGTTATTGGTTGATTTCTATGAAAATGGTGTTTATGACTTATTGATGGAACTGAATCTAAATTTCTCAAAAGACCAGACGAATGCCGTAGACATTGAAGTTCAAATAGCTTCAGTTTATAATTATTCCCGAATGAAAAACATAATAAGTGCTTATTTACCTGATTACATATTTCACGCCGCAGCTTATAAACACGTGCCTTTGATGGAAGGTTCTGCGACGGAAGCGATTAGAACCAATATTTTAGGAACTTATAACATGTGTAAATTAGCCGATGAATTTAAAGTAAACAAATTTGTCTTGGTTTCTTCCGATAAAGCGGTAAGGCCAACCAATGTTATGGGAGCGACAAAAAGATACGCAGAAATGTTGATTCAACATTTTGAAAAACTTAGCAGTACTAATTACTCCGCCGTTAGATTTGGCAATGTATTAGGCTCAAACGGCTCAGTAGTACCTTTATTTAAAAGACAAATTGCTGGCGGTGGACCGGTTACAGTTACAGACGCTAACGTAATTCGTTATTTTATGACTATCCCAGAAGCAGTGAGTTTAATTTTACAATCAGCGGTCTTCGCAGCTGGCGGGGAAATCTTTATTTTAGACATGGGTGAACCGGTTAAAATAATTGATTTAGCNNGGGTTAAAACCTTACGTCGACATCCCGATTAAAATTATAGGGTTAAGGCCGGGAGAAAAACTCTTTGAAGAGTTGTTGGTCAATGTCAAAACCAACATCAAAACCAACAATAAGATGATTTACATCGAAAAATTGGAAAATCCAGAAGATATTGAAGCTGAAACTGAAGAGTTGTTAGGAAAATATGAAGCTTTAAATAATAAAGAAGTTAAATACTTACTTAAGAAATTCGTTACCACATACAGTGTAGATGAAAAGTCATAGACAAGACATGAAATCGTGTCTTGTTTTTTCTTAGTTGATTATGTGTTAATTTTTATGATTATTTGTTATAATATTTGATGAAGGTGAAAGATTATGAAATTTAACATTGGCGATAAATTTAAATTGGATATAAGAAAACAAGGAATCAATGGTGAAGGGATCGGATACTATCAAAAAGTAGCCGTTTTTGTGCCTGGAGCTATCCTAAAAGAAGTAGTAAATGTCGAAGTCGTTAATAGTTTTGATAATTACGCAATTGGTAAAATTATCGATATCGAAAGAATATCCAACCGCAGAATAACTCCACCGTGTAAATTTTATGATGACTGTGGCGGTTGTCAAATGCAGCATATTGATTACAGTGAACAACTAAAAATTAAACAATCGATAATTAGACAATCTTTGCGAAGATATACCAATTTAGAAGGCGATAAAGTAGTCGTCAACAAGACTATTGGCATGGATGAACCTTTCTATTATCGAAATAAATCGCAAATGCCGTTTAGAAACACTAATTTTGGTTTAGCATTAGGCTTTTATAAACCGAACTCAAATCATTTCGTTTTTGTGGATGAATGTATTGTTCACCATAAAGAAATTAATAATATTAATCGCCAAGTTTTAAAATTAATGAGAAAATATCAACAAAAAGC
>DIGC01000098.1:2368-4083 GCA_002419445.1 Caryophanales bacterium UBA5732 | reverse complement strand
ATAATCAAAAGAGTAATCTCATCATCAGCAATCCGATTAAAGTAATTGCCGGTACAGACAAGATTGAAGGAAAACTTGATGGTTACTCCTTAAAAATATCTCCAGACGCGTTCCATCAAATGAATACCGAACAAATGAAGAAGATGTATGAACTTATTATCGATTCTGCGAGAATCAATAATAACATGAATGTCTTTGATCTTTATTCCGGTATCGGCATCACCTCGATTATGCTAGCTAAATTCGCAAAAAAAGTCTATTCAATCGATTATTCGGAAGCTTCGATTAAAGACGCCGTCGTTAATGCTAAAATTAACAATGTTAAGAATATCGAATTTATTCAAGATCATGTTGAAAGTGCCCTACCTAAACTAATTGAAAAAAATATTAAACCTGATATATTGATTTTGGACCCACCAAGAACCGGAATGAGTGAAACTGTCTTAGGTGCGGTTTTAAAAGTTTTGCCAAAACAAATAATATATGTATCATGTAACCCATCGACATTAGCCAAGAACATCAGCGATTTGAGTTCTAAATATTATGTTAGAAGCATCAATCCGATTGATATGTTCCCACAAACTGCTAGCGTCGAAAGCGTCACTTTACTAGAACTTAAAAATGGAGGAAGATAGAATGTTAACAGATTTAGAGATTGCTCAAAAGGCAGAGATGAAGAAAATTGATAAGATTGCAGAAAAAGTAGGATTAAAGGCTGAAGATTTGGAATTATACGGTAATTATAAAGCAAAGGTTAGTTTCGATGCTA
Source organism: Caryophanales bacterium UBA5732 (assembly GCA_002419445.1). GTDB lineage: Bacteria > Bacillota_I > Bacilli_A > Izemoplasmatales > Hujiaoplasmataceae > UBA2289. Next base: position 3,314 of record DIGC01000098.1, on the reverse strand, counting down.
TTAATCGGTATAAAGATAATCCAAGAGGTAAGATCATTTTAGTAACCGCAATAACTCCGACAAAAGCAGGGGAAGGAAAATCAACGACGACCATTGGTTTAGGTGATTCTATAGCTAAGCTTGGTTTTTCCACAATCATTGCTTTAAGAGAACCTTCGTTAGGTCCGGTTATGGGAGTTAAAGGCGGAGCAGCAGGCGGAGGTTACGCTCAGGTAGTTCCAATGGAAGACATTAATTTACATTTTACCGGTGATATCCACGCAATAACCGCCGCTAATAATTTAATTAGCGCGATTATTGATAATCACTTATTTCACGGTAATGAATTGAATATTAATCCAGAACAAATAATTTGGAAAAGAGCTATGGATATGAATGACCGCTCTTTAAGAAGAATTCAAGTTGGATTATCAATGAAAAAAGAAACTCCTAGATTCGATGCTTTTGACATCAGCGTCGCTTCTGAAGTTATGGCTGTTTTATGTTTAGCCACTGATATCGAAGATTTAAAGAAGCGAATTTCCATAATGGTAGTCGCTTATGACAAAAATCAAAAGCCGGTTACAGTTGGCGATTTAAAAGCTACCGGCGCGGTTGCAATGTTGTTAAAAGAAGCGATTAAACCAAATATCGTGCAAACGCTAGAAGGAACACCAGCTTTAATTCACGGTGGACCGTTTGCGAATATCGCTCATGGTTGTAATTCGATTATCGCTACTGATTTCGCATCTAGGGCAGCTGATTTCGTTGTTACTGAAGCGGGATTTGGCGTTGACTTAGGTATGGAAAAATTCATGGATATCAAAATGCGTGCGATGAATTATATGCCAAGCACAGTAGTTATTGTCGCTTCGATCAGAGCTTTAAAGATCCACGGTGGTGTAAGCGAAGCTGAGATGAATAATCAGAATGTCGAAGCGGTAAAAATTGGCTTGGCTAATCTTGA
>DIGC01000098.1:1475-2246 GCA_002419445.1 Caryophanales bacterium UBA5732 | reverse complement strand
AGGGCGGATTAGACCTAGCTAGAAAAGTAGTTAACAAAGCTGTTAAAATGGATAAGAATAATCCATTGTATGAGCTTAATGTCGGGATTAAAGAAAAAATTGAAAAAATCGCAAAAAAAATCTATGGCGCTGATGGCGTTAATTATACTGAAAGAGCTAAAGAACAAATCGCTCAATTTAACCAACTTGGTTGGGATAATTTAGCAATTTGTATGGCTAAAACTCCGCTTTCACTTTCTGATGACGCAAACATAAAAGGTAGACCAGCTAACTTCTCAATCACTGTCAGAGAGTTTAAACCTTCAATAGGTGCTGGGTTTATTGTCGCCTTAACTGGTGATGTTATGACGATGCCAGGATTACCTAAGCATGGAGCTTATGAAAATATGGATTTAATCGATCAAAAAATAATAGGATTATTTTAAATTTTTAATGAGGTGAAAATATGAGTAATTCTCAAAATTTTTCAGAAAAACTAAAAAAAATTGGCTTGAATATTATTACTAAAGCTAAAACCAGTTATAACACTGCTCGAAATTCGATAGAACAGAATTTCTTAAATGATTCTTTAAGAAAAAGATTTAATATGGAAAATCCGTATAAGTTCATCATTATGGACGGTATGGAAAAGACATCTTTCATCAATGAGTTATTGCCACGACATGCCAAAAGATATCTTGAAGACGATATCTTTGTCTTTTACGGCAATATCAATGATACCGACATGAAAGTGGGGTATTACATTAAAGATCTAAGCGATGAGTCGATGTA
>DIGC01000098.1:0-1445 GCA_002419445.1 Caryophanales bacterium UBA5732 | reverse complement strand
AGTTACGAAGTTGACGGTATCGCCTGTTACGGTAAAATGATATGACGAAAAAACAAGAATTTATTGACCTTTATAAGAAACATATCAAAAGAGAAGGGTCAGGAGAATTATTAGATTTTTTGTTGTCGAGTAAAAGTGATTTCTTTGATGCGCCATGTTCGACAAAGTATCATTTATCACGTGAAGGCGGCCTAGTGGAACATTCAATAAATGTGTATGAATGTTTAAAGGCTTATCTGGAAAGAAAAAGAGTTAAAGAACTATATAATCTGGAATTTAGCGATGAAAGTATAGCTATTGTGGCGCTTTTGCATGATTTATGCAAAGTTAATGTTTATAAGAAAACCACAAGAAACGTCAAAGACGAATCTGGTAAATGGATTCAAATCCCTAGTTATGATTTTCAAGATGATCTACCCTATGGTCATGGTGAAAAATCAGTTTATATCATTTCCGGATTTATGAAACTCTCTAGAGATGAGGCTTTTGCGATTAGATACCATATGGGATTTTCCGACACTGAAAACATCAGAAACGTCGGTGAAGCTTTTACAAAGTTTCCTTTAGCGTTTGCTTTATCTACCGCTGATATGGAAGCGACATATTTTATTGAAAAATAATTTAAAAGAACCTGTGATGAGGTTCTTTTCTAAATAGCGAGGATTTTAGGATGAATAGGGTATTCAATGTTACTGAAGGACCGATACTTAAGAAATTGCTAATCTTAGCTTTTCCGATTTTATTGACAACCCTTTCGCAAATTGCTTATAATTTAACCGATATTTTTTGGATTGGTCGAGTAGATCTGATTGGGATGGTTGAGACTAATGCAGTAGCCGCAGTCGGCACTGCATCGTATTTAACTTGGTTTGCCTTTGGGTTTATTTTAATCGCTAAAATCGGAACCAGCGTTAAAGTATCACACGCAGTTGGCAAGAAAGAACTTAAAGACGTTAATGTCTTTGCGACTAACGGGTTATTGTTAGAAGCTTTCTTAGGAATATTAATGTCTGTTTCAATATTACTTTTTAAAGATGAATTTTTAGCAATCTTTAATATCACAACACCACAAATTATCGAATATGCCTTAATGTATATACCGATTATCGGTGGATTTTTGTTTATTCAGTTTATCGTTAATGGTTTTATCGCTATTAATGAAGGCTTAGGACAAACTAGGATTAACCTTTCGGTTTTAGCTTTAGGATTTGTCTTCAATATGATATTAGACCCACTCTTAATTATCGTTTTCAAATTAGGAATCACCGGCGCAGCTATCGCAACTGTTGGCGCGCAAATATTAACTTTATTAGTCTTTTTCATTATTTATAAGAAACATAATCCTAACTTAAAAGTTTTTAGGATTAAAAACTTTAATTTGGATGCCGTAAAAAAGATTATCGCGATTGGTCTTCCTGTCGGCATTCAATCGATGTTATTTACAG
>DIGC01000030.1 GCA_002419445.1 Caryophanales bacterium UBA5732 | reverse complement strand
TTTTTTTATTCATATTTCAAGTGTAAAATGATATAATGTAACTACTTATAGAAGTGAGAGGTTTTTTGTTTATGGAATATTTTAAAATTGGTGAAATAGCTGCAATGCGTGGATTAAAGGGCGAATTTAAAATTAAATCTTTAACCAACATGCAGAGAGAGCGATTCAAAGTTGGAAACAAACTATTTATACTAGAGAATAATATTTATAAACAACTAATTATTTCTAGTTACCGCGTAATTAATGAAAACGATTATTTGTCCTTTGAAGGCTATGATGATATAAACAAAATTGAAAAATATCGTGGGTTTGATTTGTTTATAGAAGCAAATCAAACGGTTGAATTGGCGGATAATGAGTTCTTTATTGAAGATTTAGTTGGGTTAAAGGTGTATCAATCAAATGTTCTTAAAGGCATTGTTAAGGACATCATTAGTTATCCCCAAGGTGACTATTTGGAGATTGAGACTGTAGATGGAGATAGATTAATTCCTTTCAGAGATGAATTTATCGAAAGTCAAGACAAAGAAAAAATTATTATCATTGAGATGGAGGGATTATTATAAAAATAACTATCTTAACTTTGTTTCCAGAGATGATTGAGCCTTTAATTAATGCGTCAATACTAAAAAGAGCTCAAGAGAGTAAGTTAATTGAGTTTAGCATTATTAATTTTCGTGATTTTTCAACGAACAAACATAAAACCGTGGACGACACTCCTTATGGTGGTGGCAGCGGAATGGTCTTGGCTATCGAACCGATTTATTTAGCCCTTGAATCGATTCCTGAAAAGACATATAAGATACTAATGTCGCCTCAAGGAAAAACGTTCAACCAAAATATTGCTAAAAAATTATTGACAGAAGAGCATTTAGTTTTTGTATGCGGACATTACGAGGGCTTCGATGAAAGGGTATTAGAATTTGTAGATGAAGAAATTTCACTTGGTGACTTCGTAATGACAGGTGGAGAGATAGCTGCTCTCGCTATGATTGACGCGATAGTTAGAATGATTCCCGGGGTCTTAGGTTCTCAAGAATCTTTTGAGAAAGACTCTTTTTACGGTGATTATTTGGATTATCCACAATACACAAAGCCACGAGAATTTAAAGGTTTAAAGGTACCAGACATCCTTTTATCTGGTGATCACGCAAAGATAGATAAATGGCGTAAAAATATGCAAGAAAAGAAGACCTTAGAAAAACGTCCTGATCTATTAAAAAACAAGTAATTTATCAGTAAAAAATATTTGCTTTAACTCATTGCATATGATATAATACTTATCGCTGAAAAGAATATATCATGCCCTGTTCCGCTGGATATCTATGAACAACGGCTCAAAAAAAGAAGGAGTTGACCAAAATGTCGCAGCAATTAATTAAAGATGTCACTCAAGAATTTATCAGAAATGACATCCCTGAATTTCGTCCTGGGGATACCTTAGAAGTAGGTATTAAAATCAAGGAAGGAAACAGAGAAAGAATCCAAATTTTCGAAGGGCTTTGCATTAAAAGGCAAGGCGGAGGAGTTAGTGAAACTTTTACTGTAAGAAAGATTTCTTATGGTGTTGGAGTTGAAAAAACTTTCTTAGTTCATTCACCAGTAATCGACAAAATCAATGTAGTACGTCGAGGCAAAGTAAGAAGAGCTAACCTTGGATACATTCGTGGATTATCTGCTAAACAATCAAGAATCAAAGAAAAGAGATAATAAACAAAGAAAAGACGGGGAAATTCTCGTCTTTTATTTTTTATAAAATTTTATGTAAAAATTATGAAAATTTTCACAAAACCAATTGAATACTCGAGAATATATGATAAAATATATTCAATCAATACCTTATAAAGAGGAGGGGATTTCTTATTATGAGCAAAGCCACAATTTATAACGTAGCAATTAAAGCAGGAGTTTCTTTAGCCACGGTTTCCAGAACTTTGAACAATCCTGAAAAAGTCAAGCCGGAAACAAGAGATAGAGTATTAATGGTAATTAAAGAACTTGGGTATAAACCAAATGCCTACGCTAAGGGACTAGCTAGTAGAAAATCAACTTCTGTAGCAATTGTTGTTCCTGATATGTCGAGATCTTCAGTTGCGGAAATGGTTAATGGTATTGCTATCGAAGCTAAGAAATATAATTACACTTTAATTCTTTATGTATTGAAAGACAAATATGAAGATGAAACGGAAATGTTACAAGAAGTTGTCGCTTCACAAGCTGATGGCATTTTGTATATGAACGATGAAATTAATGAACAACAATACAATGCCTTAACCTTAATCAAGGAGGAATATGGTATTCCAGTCGTTTTAGCTAATACTGTCTATCCTTATGACGATTTCTTAACCACTGTTTCAATCGACTATTATAAAGCTGGTTATGAAGTTACAAAAAAACTGATTGATGAAGGTAGAAAAAACATCTATATGTTGACTACCGCAAGAAAATACATGGTAAATGATCTTAAAGAAGCTGGGTATCAAAAAGCCATGGAAGAAGAAAATTTACCTATGAACATTTTCCGTACTAGCGGAGATATAGTTGTCAATACCGTACATTTTAACGAGTTGTTTAAAGATAAAAATCAAAAGATTGACGGTGTGGTCGCTGTTAGAGATTCGATTGCAGTTTCGTTTATTAACTGCATGATTGAAAAAGGTGTTAAAATACCTCAAGACATATCTGTTTTCGGCTTCCAGAATACTAAATATGCTTCGTTATCCAGACCTAAACTTTCTTGCATCGACATTCCAATTATTGATATCGGCGTCAAAGCTATGCATTTATTAAAATTAGAAATTGATGGTCAAACTATTGAAGAAAGATTCAACGAGTTACCTCACAACATTATCTTAAGAGAAACAACTAAATAGACTGTGATAGAGCGAGAGTAATTAATAAATTGTTAAGAGAGCTAGTGGAAGGTGCGAACTAGTCAATTATGATTATTCACTACACTCAGGAGTCATGCCATGAAGGCACGGTAAAGCCGTTATCTTTTTAAGCGCACTTTTAATTAAGTGAAATAAGGTGGTACCACGGTATAATAATCGTCCTTTTACTAGGGCGATTTTTATTTTGAAGAGGAGAAGAAAGATGAATTTATATGAAGATTTAAAATGGAGAGGTCTGTTATATCAACAGACAGATGAAGAATTAACTGAAAAATTAAATAATGAAAAATTGACCTTTTATCTAGGAGCTGACCCTACAGCTGATAGTTTACATATCGGTCATCTTTTAGCATACCTTGTTGCTAAAAGATTAGAAAATCATGGTCATAAACCAATTTTGGTTATTGGCGGTGGTACCGGACTTATCGGTGATCCAAGTTTTAAAAGTCAAGAAAGAAAATTATTAAGCATCGAAGAATCTTTAAAGAACGCAGAAGGAATAGCAAAACAAGCTAGACACATCTTGCCAGAGGCGATTGTTGTAAATAATTATGATTGGTTATCATCGTTAAATGCAATTGAATTTTTAAGAGATATTGGTAAGCATTTTAATGTCGCTTACATGATGAGTAAAGATTCTGTTAAATCAAGAATTGAGAATGGTATATCTTTTACAGAATTTTCCTATCAAATCATTCAAGCTTGGGATTTCGAGCACTTATATAGAAATTACAATTGTGTTTTACAGATCGGCGGTCAAGACCAATGGGGAAATATCACAGCTGGTATGGAATTGATAAGAAAAATTCATACTATTGAAGCTAAAGCTTATGGCATTACCTTCCCTTTAGTTACCAAAGCTGATGGAACAAAGTTTGGAAAAACAGAATCTGGAGCAATCTGGCTAGATAAAAACAAAACTTCTGTTTATGAGTTTTACCAATACTGGATAAATACGGCTGATCAGGACGTTATTATTCGATTAAAGCAATTTACTTTCCTATCCAAAGAAGAGATTGACAAATTAGAAAAATCAGTCATCGAAGAACCGGAAAAACGTCTAGCACAAAAAGTATTAGCTGAAGAAATCACAAAAACAGTTCACGGAGAAAACGAACTTCGAAAAGCTTTGAAGGTTACAGATGCATTATTTAGTGGAGATGTAAGCAACTTAGATCTTGAAGAAATCGAAATGGGCTTCAGCGATCTTGATTCAGTTGAGATTACGAGTGAAGTACCTCTGATTGACTGCTTAGTAGAGTTGAATTTAGCTAGTTCAAAAAGGCAAGCTAGAGAATTAATAACTAGCAATGCCATTACAATCAATGGCAATAAAGAAACTGATGCACAGATTATTATCGCCAAAACAAATGCCTTATTTAATAAATATACAATTATTAGAAAAGGCAAAAAGAAATATGCAGTTATCAAACATAAATAAAAATACATCACTCTAGATTTTTATAGAGTGATGCTTTTTTTATTCTGTTATTTTTTCAATAATTACTTTATCAATATGGTTCTTTTTTATAGATTTTATTTTAATTTTTAAACTATCAAATATAAATTCTTCTTTAACTATTTTTTTAGGAATGAAACCTAATCGTTCAATAATTAAACCACTTAACGTCTCTGATTCTTCATTGATTTTTGTCGAAAAATATCGGTTTAGATCCTGTAACTGAATGAGTGCGTCAACTTGAAAAGTATTGTCATCTAATTTTTTGATTTTTTCATCTAAAATATCAAATTCATCATAAATATTACCGACAATTTCTTCTATTATATCTTCTAGCGTCACTATTCCTTCAATTCCGCCGTAACCGTCAAGGATAACAGCGATTTGATGATTATCTTTTTGCATTCTGACAAACAAAGTATTAATTTTAATGTTATTTGGTATGTAGTAAGGTTCTCGAACTAAATTTTTATAGTTTATATGCGAAAAGCCTTTCTTTTTCGCTTCTATTAAAACATCTTTAATATGAATTATTCCAATTATATTATCGATTGTTTTATCAAAGATAGGAATCCGAGAATAAGGAGCTTTAATGATTTTATTAATGAATTCTTCTTTTGAGCTGGTTATGTCAATTGCGTAAACGTCAGTTCTTGGCGTCATTATTTCTTCGGCGATAATGTCGTCAAATTTGAAGATATTCTCTAACATATCTTTTTCACCGCGTTTATACAAACCCTGTTGATGACCTGATCTTATCATCTGTCTAATTTCATCTTCCGATGTCAAATCTTTGTTAGTATCTTTGCTAAGTCTAAAGGTTTTGACAATTGCTTTTGTAGTAATAGTTAATAACCAAACAGCCGGACGAGTTATAAACATAGTTACTTTAAGAACGCTAACTGACATTAAAGCAATTTTTTCCGGATTATTCAAAGCGATTTTCTTAGGAATAAGTTCGCCAAAAACTAAAGTTATATACGAAAGTATCAAAGTGATGATTATTACTGATACGGTAATGGAAATGTTTATTCCGAGCGAAATAAAAAATAGAGAAAAGTTTTCAGCTAAGTTGGACCCTGCTATGGCGCTCGACAGGAAACCAGCAAGCGTTATAGCTACTTGGATTGTCGATAAATATCTTGTTGAATCACCACTGATTTTAAATAAACTTTTCGCTTTTTTATTTCCGTTTTCCATCATGGATTTTATTTTATTCTTATTAAGTGAAACCAATGCCATTTCACTAGCCGCAAAAAACCCATTAACTATGATTAAAACAAGAATTAATATTAGTACGTAAATATCTTCCATTTATATCACCTTGACAGTATTATATAATAATTTAGTGCTTTTTAAAAGAAAATGATAAAGCATTTACGCTTTATCATTAAGGTATTTTTTTTGATAAATAATTCTTAAAGCGTTTAAAACACAAAGTATTGCTACACCAACGTCTGCGAAAATCGATAACCACATCCACATTAAGCCTAGTGCTGACATAACAAGAAAAATAATTTTGACCACTAAAGAAAATATAATATTTTGTGCTGATATTGACTTAGTTTTTTTAGCAATCTTGATTGCTTTGTCTAATAATCTAATATCATTGTTAATAATAATAACGTCACTGACTTCAATAGCCAAATCAGTCGCACTACCTAGTGAAACTCCAATATCCGCATTTTTTAGGAGTGGAGCGTCATTAATACCGTCGCCAACAAATAAAGAGACTGAGTTGGTTCTGATGTCATTAAACTTGTTTAATTTTTCTTCAGGAAGTAATTCAGAGTAATATTCGATGCCTCCTAATTGTAAAGCGATATCCCTAGCAGATATTTCGTTATCACCGGTTAACATAACTGTATCATATTCTTTGGTAAAGTTTCTAACAGTCTCCATAGAAGATTCTTTTAACTCGTCTCTGATAACGATATTACCGATGTATTTGCCATCAAGCGCCACAAAGGTATAAGATCCTATTGGTAATTTATCTTGATTTATCTCGATATTATTTTGTTCAAAAAATTTTCTACTGCCAGCTAATACTTCTTTACCATCAATTTTCCCGCTAATACCGTACCCAGGTATTTCTTTAACATTAGTAACTTGATAAGTTGGAAAGTTGTTATATTGGACAATCGCTTTTGCGATGGGATGATTTGAAAATTTTTCAATAGAAGCTGCGAGCATTAATGTTTCCATATTAGTATATTCTTTGACAAAAAAATCTCCATGGGTCAAAGTACCCGTTTTATCTAAAGCAATTAACTCCACCTCAGTAATTGCGTGCAAATAAGTAGAACCTTTAAATAAAATCCCGTTTTTAGCTGCAGTACCAATACCAGCGTAATAACTAAGAGGAACTGACAAAACTAAAGAACAAGGACAGGAAATAACTAAGAATATAGCTGCACGATATATATAGTCGTCAATTGTTTCTATATGCCAGATTGAACCATAAATAACAAGTAAAGCTGCTAAACCGACTACAACCGGTGTATATACCTTAGCGAACTTCGTGATAAACATTTCTCTTTTTGATTTTCTGTTAGTCGCATTTTCAATCAAATCAATAATTTTAGCTAGTGTTGAGTTCTCGTATTCCTGAGTGACCTCAATATGAATTACATCACCAACATTGATATTTCCTGATAAAACTTTATCGCCGGTATGCACTGTTTTAAGTTTAGCTTCTCCAGTTAACTCAGAAGTATTCAAAGAAGTAGAACCAGAGATGATTTTTCCGTCCATTGGTATTCTTTCGCCATTTTTTACGACGACGATCTCACCAATTTTTACTTGCATAGGATCTTTAACAACAACTTTATCATTGACTAAGACATTAGCGTAATCAACCTTTAAATTGATTAATGATGAAATTTCCTGTTTTGATTTTTGAACAGCTCGATTTTGTAAGTATTCACCGAAAGAATAGAGAATAACTACCGTAACACTTTCCTCGTATTTACCAATCCACATGGCAGCGAAAGTAGCGATAATCATCAGCGTATTTTCGTTAAAGATATCGAACTTCCTAATACCTTTAATTTGAATAAAAAGTAATTTTGAGATTAAAAATCCATAACCAACCCAATATAAAATATCTTTTAGTATTTGCGTCGGTTGAGAAAAGGTCGAACCAAAAATCTTATTTATAAAAGGAATAATTGTATAAGTAGAAAATGTAAATAAAATCAATATTACACCAAAAAGAACAAACTTATACTCAAAGAAAAAGTTTGTCTTTTTTGTTTCTATTTTTTGTTCATAATAGTGCGTAATTATATTATCTTCTAAGACATCGATGATAGCTTTAATTTCTTTTAAAGCTTTTTCTTCATCATAATCTTCTTTAAAATCGACTAGTAAAATTTGTTTAGCGTAATTGAAGGAAGCAGAATTAACATAAGATAACCGAGAAGTACGCCTTTCAACTTTAGCAATACAATTTGAACAAGTCAGATTTTTCATTTCAATTTTTCTAACCATCTTACATGACCTGCGTTTTCTATACATAGAGTTAGTTTTATAATATAATATTATACTTTATTTAAGTTTAAAGTCAAATAATAATATAATTAACCACATTTATAGGTCTTATTCTTTAAAAACAAAAGTCATTGTGTTAAAATAATAAAGAAGGATGTGAGATTCATGGATTGGTTAGAAATCGCTAAAGAATACCAAGAAGAATATGTAACATTAGTTAAAAAATTATTAAAGATTCCAACAGTGTTGGAAAAATATGATCCTAATAGTAAAAACGCACCTTTTGGGAAAGATATTAAGAAAGCTTTGGATCTTATGCTTAAAACTGGTGAAGTTGACGGATTCACCGTTAAAAATATCGACAATTATGCAGGTCATATAGAGATGGGTGAAGGTGAGGAAGTTCTGGGTGTCCTTGGACATTTAGACGTTGTTCCTGCCGGAGGCAAATGGCACAATCCACCTTTTTCTGCATACGAAGCTGATGGGAAAATTTATGCTCGTGGGGCTATGGATGATAAAGGCCCGACAATTGCTGCTTATTTAGCTATGAAAATGATTAAACAAAAAGGTATTAAGCTTAATAAAAAAGTCAGACTTATTCTCGGATGTGATGAAGAGAGCGGAATGAGATGTATTAAACGCTATCTAGAACAAGAAAAAATGCCTGAACTTGGTTTCGCTCCAGACGCTGAATTCCCTTTGATATACGCAGAAAAAGGTATTTATAGTTTTGATTTTGAAGGCGAATTTGAAGATGATTTAATTGCTTCATTAAAAGCTGGAGAAAGATACAATGTCGTGCCTGATGAATGTGTAGTGGATGTTAAGAAAAATCTTCAAAAAGAATTTATTAAATATCTTCAAGACACAAAAACTCATGGTAAGGTTTATAAGGATACTTACACTGTTTTTGGTAAGAATGCACACGCTGCTTGGCCGCATTTAGGAAATAACGCTATTTATTTAATGGTAAATTTCCTTAAACAACACACCAGCAGTCCTTTAATTCAATTCATAGATAAGTATTTAAATGGAGATCATTACGGAAAAAAATTAGGTATTGAAATTTTTGACCGCGAAATGAAGGAATTAACTTTAAATACTGGATTTGTTAATTATGATGGTCAAAAAGCTAGACTGGGCTTAAATATTAGATATCCTAGAAATTATGAATTTGATAAAGGTGAAAAGAAGATTATTAAAGCTGGTAGCGAATATAAATTAACCTATAAATTGGTTGGCAATTCGACTCCTCACTATGTATCTCCTCAGGATGATTTAGTCAAATCATTACACGAGGCTTATAAAAAATATACCGGAGATCATGATTCAAAGATTATGAGCATTGGTGGTGGAACTTACGCTAGGATTTTGAAGAAGGCAGTTGCTTTTGGACCTAATTTACCAGGCAGAGAAGACTTGGCTCATCAACCAAATGAATACTTGATTATTAAAGATATGATTATCGCGTCAGCTATCTATGCTGAAAGTATTGTAATGTTAGCGGGTGTCTAATTAATGCGTTTAAGAAATGTTAAATATGCTGCTGAATTACTGGAAGAATATCCCGAGATTGTAGTTCTTGACCCCAAAAATCATGCCGGAAATTGGGATGAAGTTTTTGGCGATAAAAAAAATATCGAACTAGAAATCGGATCAGGAAAAGGGAAATTTATTTATGAAATGGCTCAGAAAAATCCCGATAATAACTATATTGGCATCGAAAAGTTTGATTCGGTAATTGTTCGAGCTCTCGAAAAAGCAATTTTTAAACCTTTACCAAATTTGCGGTTAATTAGATTCGATGCTAAAAATTTAAATGAAATTTTTAAAAATAATGAAATCAGCAATCTGTATTTGAACTTCTCTGATCCTTGGCCTAAAAAAAGGCAAGCTAAACGGAGATTGACCAGTCCAAATTTCTTGTCTAATTACACAAAAATCTTAAAACCGGAAGGACACATTTATTTAAAGACAGATAATTATGGTTTATTTGAATATTCAATGATGACCATAAATGACAGTAATGATTTTTATATTGAAAAGATTATGCTGAACTTATATCAGAATTTACCGATTGATAACGTTCAAACTGAGTTTGAAATGAAGTTTGTCCAGCAAGATAAACCTATTTACTTTATAAAGGCAAAATTAAAAGGGGATAATTAATGAAAAAATATTACAAAGATTTAGTTAATTTACCAGGTGTTTCTGGCCAAGAGAAGTACGTTAGAAACTACATGAGAACTCATTTAGAAAAACTAAGTGATGAAGTCGTTGAAGACAATTTAGGTTCTATTTTTGGCGGAATTAACCTTGACTATGATGGTCCGACCGTGATGATTGCTGGACATATGGATGAAGTTGGAGCAATTGTTAAAGAAGTCAATAAGAATGGTTCAATTAAATTGTTGCCAATCGGAGGTATTAGTCCGACAGTCGCTATATCGCAGCACATGAATGTTGTGATCGAAGACGGTTCTTTTGTTCCAGGTGTTATTGGCGCAAAACCACCGCATTTATTAAGAGATGAAAAAACTCAACAAGTATCAAGTTTTGATGATTTCTTTTTGGATATTGGTGCAGATAATTATAACCACGCTAAAGAATTAGGAATAAGAATCGGTCAACAAGTTGTTTTTGAAAACAATTACAAAGAATCAAAAGACGGCAAGAAGATATTTTCAAAAGCTTGGGACGACCGCTTTGGTTCAGCTATGGCTTTAGATATTTTAGAATCAGTAGACCGAAGCGATCTTAAATGTCGTTTGTATGCTGGCGCCAACGTTCAAGAAGAAGTTGGTTTAAGAGGCGCAACCACCTCATCATTTAAGTTGCAACCTGATTTGTTCATTGCCGTTGATTGTTCACCGTGTTCAGATACTTTTGACCAAAGTGAAGTTGGCGGAACTTTAGGTGCGGGATTTATGATCAGATTTTATGATCCTAGAGCATTGCTTCATCAAGGTATGAAAAAATTTATTGAAGAAACTTCGGAAAAAAACAATATCAAATTCCAATACTATAATTCTATGGGCGGAACCGACGCAGCTGCTGTCCAATTATCTAGAGAAGGTGTTTTGGTATGTACGATTGGTATGCCTTCACGTTATATACATTCAACGACATCAATCATTCATAAAGATGATTATGAAGCAGTAAAAGCACAAATACTAGCAATGTTGAAAGAAATAGATTATAATAAAATCGCAGAAATAAAACGTAATGCTTAATTGAATAAAAAAATTTAACTTATGAGACCACAAAAAGTGGCTTGGAAAGGAAGAATTATGAAAAAAAATATTTCAAAACGAGAACAAACTCGTCAAATGACAATTTTAGCAATGTTTATTGCAATTGTTGCTGTTTTAGGTTTAGTACCAAACGGATTAGGTGGTACACTTGGCTTTATTAAAATTTCTCCAACATTAGAAGCTACAATTATTCATATTCCCGTATTAATAGGCGCTGCGCTTTTAGGTAGAAAATTTGGTATCTACCTTGGCCTTGCTTTTGGTGTAATATCGAATATTGCAGCTTTTATTTATGGAAGCCCACTATTTTTATACCCTTGGGTAGCGATTTTACCTAGATTAATATTCGGGTTAATCATATTTGATGTTACGAAATTCTTTGTTAAATTCACCAAGAATAAATTAATAGGCACAAGTATTAGCTTCTTTGTGCTCACATTTATTCACACCATAATGGTTCTTACAATGATGTTTACTTCCTATTCAATGGTTATGGGAACTGGAGTATGGTCAGAAGATATTGTTTCCTATATCGCATTACTGATTTTTGTTAATGTACCGATAGCGAGCGTCATTGAAATGATTGCTGCTGCCATTATCGGTGGTATAATCGTCGTGAGATTATCAAATTATTTAAAAAACGATGATAATTCAAGTTACAGTGAGGGTATGACAAATGAAGACAGCGATTGATATCGGTAATACGACTATTGCTATCGGTTTATCAAAATCTGGAGAAACTATCGATAAAATTTATCGAATCAACACTGAAAAAAATAAATCAGCTGATGAATATGCATTGTTGCTTAATGATTTTATAAAAGAGTGCGAAGAAGTAATCATTTCGTCTGTAGTTCCGGAATTAAATGAAGTTTTTCGCGATTATTTTATTGATCGTTTTAATTTAGATGTTCTCTTTGTGGGTACTGGCGTTAAAACTGGCTTGAAAATAAATTCAGATAACCCTAAAGAAGTTGGATCTGACTTAATTGGTAATAGTGTTGCGGCGACAACTCTCTATGATGACACTTGTTTGGTTATCGACTTAGGAACAGCCACAACATTCACCTATTTAGAAAATAAAGTTCTCAAAGGCGTTGTGATAGCAACTGGTCTTACGACTAGTAAGAACGCTTTGATATCTCAAACTTCATTACTTCCTCAAGTCGAACTTCAAGCGCCTAAAAAAGTCTTGGGAACTAATTCTGTAGATTGTATTAAATCGGGTTTGATTTTCGGACACGCTTCAATGATTGATGGAATGATAAGAAGAATAAAAGTTGAAACGGATAAGCCTAATTTGAAAGTAATCATTACTGGCGGACACGCAAAAATTATTTTCCCTTATTGTACTGAACCTCTAATTAAGGATGAAATATTGATTTTAAAAGGTTTATTAATAATTTTAAAGAAGAATAAAAGACAATAATAAAATGCACTGGACAAGTGCATTTTTTATTTAAATATGGTAAAATTAAACACGCGAGATATACGAGGTGAATCAATGAATAAAAAACTGTTATTAATCGACGCTAGCAACCTATTGTTTCGATCATACTACGCTACCGCTTATACCAGCAATCTAATGCAAACTCAAGAAGGATTATACACTAATGGAATTTTTGGATTCGCTCATGCGATGACTAAGTTGCTAGATAATGGGTATACTCACGTGCTAGTAGCTCTTGATACAGACGGAAAAACACATCGTCACGAGTTGTTTGAAGAATATAAAGGCACAAGAAAAGATACACCAGAAGAACTTAAAGAACAATTCTCATATATGAAAGAATATCTAGAAGCCCTAGGTGTCTATTTTTATGAGCAGCAATTCATGGAAGCTGATGATATTATCGGTTATGTAGTAACACACTTTAAGAACGTTTTTGATGAAATTATGATTTATTCAAATGATCATGATTTGGTTCAATTATTAGATAAAAACGTAAGTCAATTAATATCTCGTAAAGGACTAAAAGAGATAGAAATCTATACTCCTGAATACGTTGAAGAAAAACTTGGATACAAGACTAATCAAGTTATTGATTACAAAGCTTTAGTGGGAGATGTTTCAGACAATATACCTGGGGTACCGGGTATTGGTGAAAAAACTGCCATAAAATTATTAAGTGATTTTGGTAGTCTAGATAACCTCTATGAACATCTTGAAGAAGTCAAAGGCAAATTGAAAGATAAATTATTTGAAAATAAGGAAAAAGCATTTTTTTCTAAACAACTAGCTACGATAAAGACAGAATTTACTAACACTATTGACATCAATAAAAGTAAATATATAGGCCCGAATGAAGATAGTTTGGTCAGGTTTTATCAAAAGATGAATTTTAATTCTTTTATTAAAAATCTTAAAAAAGATTCCAAAGTGACTAAAAATGAATACCTAGTTCTTGATACGATTGAAAAGATTAACAATTTGAAGTATAAAGATTGTTATTTGCATTTGGAACTTTTTGGTGAAAATTATCATGTTGATCCAAAACTTGGATTTGGGTTAATAATAGATGATATTGCTTATTACTTACCATCTGCGGCAGCTTTAAAATCCAACAAGTTTATTGAATTTTTATCCAATCCCAACATTAACAAATTTGTTTATGATCTTAAGAAAATCAAAGTCGCTTTAATGTGGGATTTTGTAGAAATTAACGGTATAACATTCGATCTATTGCTATCGGCTTACCTAATAAACCCATCAATTAAACAAGACGATTTTTCGTTAGTGGTTCAAAGTCTAGATTATGGCGATGTTATCTCTGACGAGTTTATTTACGGTAAGGGTGCTAAATTTACCATGCCTGAGGGAGAACAGTTAATCAAACATGTCATAACTAAAGTAAAAGCCATTAAAGACCTAAAAGAGATAGCTTTGAAAAAAAATGAAGAATCTTCACAACTAGAATTATTAAACAATATCGAAATACCTTTAGCTCATCTTTTATCTGAAATGGAGTTTAAAGGAATATTGATTGACCAAGATATTTTGCATGAATTTGGAAACAATCTTAATTCATTAATTAAGGATTTGGAAATTAAAATTTATAATTTAGCCAATACTGAATTTAATATCAACAGTCCTAAACAGTTAGGCGAAATTTTGTTTGATAATCTTAATCTACCGACAAATAAGAAAACGAAATCAGGGTATTCTACAGATATTTCTGTTCTTACTAAACTAAAAAATTTCCATCCCATTATCAATCAAATAATTTCCTATAGAACCTATACTAAATTATATTCGACTTATTACATTGGTCTGTTGGAAGCTCTAAAATTAAAGTCAGATTCTAAAATTCATACTATCTACCAGCAAGCACTTACAAAAACAGGTAGACTATCTTCTAAAGAGCCAAATTTGCAGAATATACCGATAAAAACTGAAGAAGGAAAAGAACTAAGAAAGGTCTTTGTCGCTAATAAGGATAATTATTTATTATCTTTTGACTATTCACAAATCGAGCTTAGAGTGGTTTGTGAATTAGCTGAAATCAAAAATCTTCAGTTGGCATTTCAAAATAATCTTGACATTCATTATGAAACAGCAAAGAAAATTTTTGGAAAAGAAAATATTAATGATCGAGAAAGATCTATTGCAAAAGCCATAAACTTTAGTATTATTTATGGAAAAACCGCATGGGGATTATCTGAAGATTTAGATATAACTCCAAAGGAGGCTGAGAGGTTCATTGCTAATTACTTTGAAACTTACCCAGAAATAAAAGTTTATATGGACAAGCAAATTGAATTTGCTGAAAAAAACGGATATGTAAAAACTTTGTTTAATCGAAAAACATATATCCCTGAAATTAGTTCTCAAAATTACATGACCAGGCAATTTGGTCGAAGAATTGCTATGAACGCTCCTATTCAAGGTACTGCTGCGGATATTTTAAAAATAGCAATGGTTAAAATTCGTGAAAACTTCGCCAAAGCAAATTTAAAATCACAGATTATTTTACAAATTCATGATGAAGTTGTACTTGATGTTTTTCCTGATGAGCTTGATGAAGCTACTAGAATCACCAAAGAAACCATGGAGAACGCAGTTCAGTTTAAAACAAAGTTAGTTGCCAATTATGCTAGCGGCAGAAATTTATTTGAGGTGAAATAATATGCCTGAATTACCAGAAGTTGAGACTGTAAAAGAGACATTAAAAGTTCGTTTGTTAGGGAAAACTATAAAAGAAGTTTTTTCACCTTATCCAAAGATCATCAAAATGGATTTTCAAGAATTTAAAAGTAAAATTACTAATCAAACTTTTCGGGATATAAATCGTTATGGTAAATATCTGTTTTTTGTTCTAGATGACTATACTTTGGTATCACATTTGAGAATGGAAGGCAAATACTACATGAGAGAAAGTCTTGATCAACTTACGAAACATGATCATGTCGTTTTTAAACTTGGTGATAACACATTTTTATCTTATCATGACGTGAGAAAATTTGGCACTATGGAATTAGTTGAAAGAGGAATGGAATTTACGCTTTTAAGTGTAAAAAAACTTGGTGTTGAAGCAAATCAAAAAAATATAGATGCAGATGCGATTTTTGAAAAGTTTCAAAAGGCTAAAAGACCAATCAAGTCAGTGTTGCTCGATCAATCGATTTTGACAGGCCTTGGGAACATTTATGTAGATGAAACTTTATTTCGCTCTAAAATCCATCCTGAAGTACTTGCCAGTAATCTAAATAAAGATGATGTGATAGAAATTTTAAATAATGCGAAAATTGTATTAGATAAAGCGATTCAACTTGGCGGAACTACGATAAGAACATATCAATCGAGTTTTGGTGTTGATGGCAGGTTTCAAAATGAATTAAATGTTCACACCATGGTTGGAAAGCCCTGCCCAATTTGTAATACAAAAATAGAGAAAATTAAAGTTGGCGGTCGAGGGACATATTTTTGCCCGAACTGTCAAAAAAGGAAAACATTATGAAGCGAATTGGTTTAACAGGAGGGATAGCCTCCGGTAAATCATTGGTCAGTGGCTTTTTTGAAGATGAAAACGTGACTGTTCTCGATGCTGATAAAATCTATAAAAATCTATTAAAAACTAATAAAGTATTGTATAATGAAGTTAAGAAGGCATTTGGCTTTGATGAAGTTAATTTAAAAATACTTGCTGAGATTGTTTTTAATGATGAAAAAAAGTTAAAGCAATTAAATAAAATCACTCATCCATTTGTCATTAGGTCATTTACTGAACAACTAAAAAGGTTATCAAAGACTGAGAAGATTGTTGTTTTAGACATTCCTTTACTTTTCGAAGCAAAGATGGATGACTTTTGTGATGAGATAATCTGTGTTTATGTGGATGAAAAAATTCAAATTGAAAGACTCGTTGAAAGAAATCAAATATCAGTTCAAGAAGCCATAAAGAGAATAAAATCTCAAATGCCTCTTGTCGATAAGTGTAAACTTAGCGATTATGTTATTGATAATTCTTTTGATACAGATAATACTTATAATCAATTCGATAAAATTTATCATAAAATAAAGGAGAGTATTGATGTCAGCTAAAAGTTTTTTTGCCAATACTTGTGAAACTAAAGAATTGCATCCTGATCCAGCTTTAAGAACTAATTATTATCGCAATAATTTCACTCAAGTTCTAGACGCTTTAAGAAAAATAGCAGAAGATGAGAAACTTGAAATTAGAGATATAAACAAAGTTCATAGAGAAATCTATATGTTAGCAAACGGTTATGATATAATCGCAACAATAGCGGAAATCACACCAATTGAAGTTGGTGTTGATTTAAAAGTCAATTGGTTTACGGGTTTTGGTTTCAATCGACCAAGAAAAAAAGTTTTATTTTTCTACGCTAAGTTAAAAGAAGCATTGAGATTTAAAGGCATCTCACTTCATCCTTAGGAGGATTTATTTGGAAACACTGAGAAGAAGTGATACTTTTGTAGTTTCAGGAGAAGGCTTATGCTCTGAGATTGATTATCAGGTGTTAACTTTGCTTTACCAACCAATAATTGGCCAGAGTGCTTTTACTCTTTATATGACCCTGATGAATCTAATAAATCGTCAGGATTTTATCTCTGATGAGTATTTGCATTCAGATTTGGAATCGATTTTAGGACAAAAAGTATCAGAAATTGAACTAGAAAGATATAAATTGGAAGCAATAGGTTTATTGGTTACTTTTTTTGCCAATGACAACTTTTCCTATGAAATAAAATTGCCTTTAAGTGCTAGAAATTTCATCAATGATGGAATTTTAGGTGAATATTTAATAGCTTCTATCAACAAAACTCGATTTAAAAAACTGCTTAAAGTGTTTAAGGTAAAAGCTCCTAACAAAAAACAAAAATATAATATTTCTAAAGCTTTTAATGAGATTTTCCCAGCACTAGAACCGATAGAAAATGAATATGAAAATGATTTGGTTGCCAACAAAACAAGAACTTTTGCTCGTTTAAATAACTATAACTTTAATTGGCGACTTTTCGCGGATAGTATTGACATTGAAATCTATAATATAGAGAATCTAACTGAAGCGGTCAAATCCAAAATTGAACAGTTGAGTTATGTCTATGGTTTGGATGAATTGAAGATGGCTGAAATATTCACTAAATCACTTGACGAAGATAATATGATAAACATTGAAGTCTTATCAAAAAATTCACGTTCAAATTATGATATATACCCTGTCGACCCTACCAAAGAGGAAGTTACGGTTAAAGCGCTCGATACGGATAACATTGTCGAATATTTTAAGTCAATTTCTCCGAAAGATTTATTAGCTGAACTCGGAGAAGGTTTAGTTTCTTCGGCTGACTTAAGACATGTTGAAAGACTTATGGATGAAGTTGGTTTAAACTCCGGAGTTGTAAATGTGTTATTGGCTTACATCGCGAAAACTAAAGGTAATAATCTACCGAGTTATGCTTATATTCAAAAAGTAGGTATGGGTTGGAAACGCGACAAAATTGATACAGTAGAGCTAGCACTAGACTATATTAAACATCTAGATAGCACAAAAGATAAGCCACAATACAAGAGAAGTTCACGTCCTGACGTAAAACCTGATTGGCTTGATGAATATCTAAAAGAAAATGAAGGAGAGAGTTAATGATGAAACCGATAAAAGACTTAATGAATTACAAAGAGTCTGACATTGATTATGACAACATTATAGACGGTTTAATGTCTGATCCGATTATCAAGAAATTTATCCTCGAACACGACATGACTCATGAAGATGTCATTCGATCTCTCAACGTATTTTTAACATTTCGTGATGAAAAGAACATCTGTAATAAATGCTCAGGTTTAGAAAATTGCAAATTATCAACTGTTGGCTTTACTCCCAAATTAGAATATAGTAAAAATTACATAGAACTCACATACAGCCGCTGTCAATACAATAAGTTCAATACTGCAACCGATAATATCTATGCGATGTATGTTCCTAAAAAAATCTTCAACGCAAGTTTAGATGATTTTGATTTAATTGGTGAAAGTAGAAAAGCTATTAACAATTACGTTCTGAAGTTTTTAAAAAGTTACCATAAAGATAGTTTTATAAAAGGCATGTATATTTGTGGCAAATATGGGACCGGAAAGACTTATATTTTAGCGATTTTGGCTAATGAGTTAGCTAAGCTAGGACATAAAGTCTATTTTGCCTATTATCCTGATTTAGCGAGGGAACTTAAATCTTCAATTGGCGATGGAAGTCTTGAAGAAAAAATCACTTCAATTAAAGAAGCAGAAATTTTAATGCTCGATGATATTGGAGGCGAGTATTTCAGTGAATTTATTAGAGATGAAGTATTGGGTCCAATCCTTCAACATCGTCTTCTTGATAACAAACCTACATTCTTCACATCTAACTTAAACTATAATGATTTGGCTAAAGCTTTTAGAAAAACTGACAACAATTTAGAAACTATTGCTGCATTTAGAATCGTTGAAAGAATTAAAAGAATGACAGTTGAATTTGTTTTGACTGATTTACCACATATTTCTTGACAAACTTAATTTTCAATATATAATAAATAGTATAAATCTAAGAAGAGGATATGATTATTAATTTTCTTTTTCCAGCGAGAGTAGGTCGGTGAAAGCTACTTATTAAGACTTAATAATTACCACCTCGGAGTGACTTTGAAAAAGTCCGTACCAGGCGTTAACGGTAATGAGTTACAAATTAAGGTGGTACCGCGATTATCAATCGCCCTTTTCTACAAGAGGGCGATTTTTTTATTTTTAAGGAGGCAAAAATATGAGGATAATTCTACCCAATGGTTCAGTAAAAGCGTACGCTGAACCAAAATCACTTTTTGATATTGCTGAGGACATATCTATATCTTTAAAAAAGAATAGTATTGCAGCAAAAGTCAATAACAAAATTTTAGACATGGACCGTGTTATTTCTGAGGATTCGGAAATACAATTTTTGAGTGAGACCGATCCAGAATCTCTTGAGGTTTTAAGACATTCCACGGCTCATCTTTTGGCGGAAGCTGTTAAAAAATTGTATCCTCACGCCAATTTTGGAGTGGGTCCAATCATCGAAGACGGTTTTTATTATGATATCGATTTAGGCGATAACATTTTAACGGAAAATGATTTAAAGACTATTGAGAAAGAAATGAAGAAGATTGCTTCACAAAATTCTAAGATTGAAAGGTCTGTTCTTTCATATGATGCAGCGCTAGAATTTTTTAAAGACGATCCATATAAAGTCGAATTAATCACAGATCTACCTAAGGATGAAGAAATCAGCATTTATCAACAAAGTCATTTTACAGATTTATGCCGTGGGCCCCATTTACCGGGCACAAAGTGGATAAAAAATTTTAAACTTTTAAGTTTGGCTGGAGCTTATTGGCGTGGCAATTCCAAAAACAAACAACTTACAAGGGTATATGGTACAGCGTTCTTTACTAAAGAAGAACTTGATGAACATTTGCAAAATTTAGAAGAAAGAAAAAAACGTGACCATCGTAAACTCGGTAAACAATTAGACTTGTTTATGCTAAGCGAATATGGTCCTGGATTTCCTTTTTGGTTACCAAACGGGATGATTCTTAGACGTGAACTGGAAAACTTTTGGTATGACGTTCATCTTAAAGAAGGATACAAGTTAATTCAAACTCCTATAATGCTCAATAAAGAATTATGGGAAATATCTGGACACTGGTTCAACTATCGCGAAAACATGTATATCTCAGAAATCGATGATCAAGAGTTCGCTATTAAGCCAATGAACTGCCCTGGTGGAATGTTGGTTTACAAACGTGATATACATTCGTACAAAGACTTTCCGCTGAAAGTCGGAGAATTGGGTCTAGTTCATAGACATGAAGCCAGCGGTGCTTTAAACGGTTTGTTTAGAGTGAGAAACTTTACACAAGATGACGCTCATATTTTCATGACAGAAGATATGATAGTCAACGAAGTTAAAGAATTGGTTAGATTATACGAATATATGTACTCGATTTTTGGACTCGAATATAACATTGAACTTTCAACAAGACCAGAAGAAAAGTATATTGGTGAGATTGCTACTTGGGATAAAGCTGAGAAAGCTTTAGCTGACGCTTTGCAAGCGATCGGTAAAGAATATAAAGTCAATCCTGGTGACGGCGCTTTTTATGGTCCAAAATTAGATTTTAAATTACGAGATTCGATGAAGCGAATTTGGCAGTGTGGTACTATTCAATTGGACATGAATTTGCCTGAAAGATTCGATTTAACTTATATTGATTCTAATGGCGACAAAAAAAGACCAGTCATGTTACATAGAGCATTATATGGTTCAATTGAAAGATTTATCGGAATTTTAATCGAACATTATGGCGGAGCTTTTCCAACATGGATTGCGCCAGTGCAAGTTAAGGTTATCCCGGTTAACAATGATTTCCATTTAAATTTCTCCAAGGAATTGCTTAAATTACTGACTGACAACAGAATCAGAGTAGAAATGGATGATAGAGAAGAAAAATTAGGTTATAAAATTCGTGAAGCACAAACCAAAAAGATTCCTTATCAATTAGTGGTTGGCGATAAAGAAGTTGAAAATAATGAAGTTACATATCGTCGATATGGCGAGCAAGAACAGACAACTGTTAAAGTCGATGATTTTATTAAATTAATAATTAAAGAAATTGCAGAAAAGAAATAAGGAAAGGCTGTCTAGCCTTTCCTTAGTTTTTGTAAAAGAGTTTCGTCTGGATCAATAAATATTGTTTTTTGATTTGTGTAGGTTACGTACGAACCCACCTCACCAGGTACTTTTTTTACATATTTAATTTTAGTATAATCTACGGGTACAGAACTTGATAATTTGCTTTTAGAATAAAGTGCTGCTAAATTAGCTGCTGCTCTTATCGTTGGTTCGGTTAATTCTTGACTACTCATTACAATGGTGTGAGATCCGGTCTGTTTTTGAACATGGAACCACGTGAAATCGTTTTTAGCTAATTTATGTGTAAGGTAGTTGTTTTGGATGTTATTCTTACCAACAACAATCTGAATTCCCAATTCATCAAAATAAATATTGTAATTTGGATTTTTCGTTTTGCTCTTGTCTTTTTTCTTTGCGAGGTAACGATTACTAATTAATTCTTCTTGAATTTCTTCTAAATCTTTAATATCGTAATTATCTGACAACTGATTAATCAAATCATCAAAATAGTTGATTTCTTTTTTTGTTAAATCGATTTGTCCCTCAATATGTTTAATTGCACTTTTTTGTTTCTTATAGCGATTATAATACTTATTTGCATTATCAACTGGGCAGGACATACGATCGATTTCAATATTGATTTCTTCATCAAGTTCATAACTATATAGTTTTACCTCAGTTTTGGTTTTATCTATTAGGTTGTTGTTTTGCAACAACAAATCGCCTTTAATTCTGTTAATTTGATTGTTTTGAGCTTCATTTAGATCTTTTGTCAATTTTTCCAATTTATTTACGTTTTTATCTAAAGTATTTTTAATAAAAGTATGAAGATACTTGTGAATTTGTTTTACACGATCAAGACTTGACGCTTCCATAAACTGAACCTCCAACAATTCTGATATTGTATTATAATATATTTTATCATCATCGAGGATATCTATATAATAGAAGTGCTTTGTTGATTTTGTAGGCTGGGCTATTTTATTGAAAACATCTTTATAAACCTCAAACATTTTACTTGATTTATAATGGGCTTCTTGGACAATATATTTAGCTAGTAGTGGTGAAACTCCTCGAATATTATTGATGATATCTTGAAAAGTAACTTCCTCTTTATTGAAAAAAGTTTCAATTTCTACCAAATTATCTGCAGATATCTTGTCATCTTTTGGCAAAGAATATTTGATGCCATTTACGATAATTCGGTCAATATTTTCAAAGGGATGGATATGTTTGTAAGCATTTAGAATT
>DIGC01000008.1 GCA_002419445.1 Caryophanales bacterium UBA5732 | reverse complement strand
GAAGCTTATAAATTTGCAAGGGACATTGGCGTAGAAGTAGAAGAAGAGTTAGTCATGGACTAATTCTTTTTTTGTTGGAACTGAATTTTTGAATTTGAGCACACGAGTTTTTTATGTTTTAGGGGGGTATTTATGTACAGGTTGTCTAAAAAACGAAAAATAAAGGGCAAATTTTCGTTCGGATTTCTAGAAAAAAGAACAAGTAGGTATGAATTAAAACAAACATAATCATCAGTAATAATTTGAATATGTTTAGATGTCGACAAAAGAGGATAAAACCCCGAATTATCGTGTCATTTATTTCAATTGGGTATATTTTGTGGATAATTCCACTACTTATTTATAACATAATCTACTTCCTATAATGTATATTATGTTAACTTAATATGTAGCGCCATGTTTCGCAAAGAAAAGGTTGCGTGTGGAAACTGTTTATTTTGCTTCACTTGTTATACCCACAAAAATAGGCATTAAAAAATATAAGCTTTAAAATGGTCTCGAAAATTACTCGGACAAACATGATTAAAATTGATTTTTGGGGTCTAACTTTTTCGCTGAATATGATATAATACATTTAACGTGAGGTGAAAGCCTATGAGAAAAATATACATGATTTTTACTGGTGGGACAATTTCAATGAAGATTGATGATGTGTCTCATACTGTCAAACCTGCTTTATCAGCTAAAGAAATTATGCAGTCATTATTAAATTCTGAACTCTATCATGAGCTTGAGGTAATCGAATTTTCCGAAATTCCATCACCTTCGATGACACCGGAATTGATGCTGGACATTTCTAAATTAATTAAAAAATTGATTCTTACTGAAGATCCAATTGGGTTTGTTGTCATTCATGGAACGGACACTTTGGAAGAAACTGCATTCTTTTTAGACAGTGCAATTGATACTGAAATTCCAATTGTTGTTACTGGTTCTATGAAGTCTAGTTCTGAACTTGGGTTCGATGGAATCAATAATTTAGTCTCCTCAATATTAGTTGTTAAGTCAACTAAGTCACATGGTCGTGGTGTATTAGTCGTCATGAATGATCAAATTAATGCTGCTAGTGAAGTTACAAAATCGAATACATTATCGCTTGATACTTTCAAATCTTTAGACTATGGTCCATTGGGTGTTGTTGATAATAAGGAAGTCTTATATCATCGTTCAGTTACTTTACAAAGAAATAAACTTAACGTTGATAAGTTGGAGTCAAATGTGCATCTCATTAAAGCTTATGCTGGATCCGATTCTTTGTTGATTAATTTTCTGATTGATCAAAAAACTAAAGGGATTGTCATTGAAGCTCTAGGTCGAGGAAATTTACCTCCGGCAATGATTTCCGGTATTGAAAGAGCGATTCAAGCTAATATTCCGATAATAATTTGTTCGAGATGTCCTTCAGGTCGTACCCTTGATACATATGGATATGTTGGTGGCGGTAAGTACTTAACTGACATGGGTTGTATTATAGCAACTTCCTTAAATGGACAAAAAACAAGAATTCTCTTAATGTTAGCTCTAACAAAGTCTTCTGAACGAGATTTTTTAAAAGGATTATTCACCGTATAATGAAAAAAGCCCGTTTAAACGAAAGTTTATTTGGGCTTTTTATTTATTTTGTCGCTAAATCTAGCGATATATGATGTATTGTAATTCTAGCACGTTTTTTAAGGTTTTTAGAAAATTCTTTCTTCTGCTTGGATTACTCCTGTTTTTTCTTCTCTTCCAACAACTCGTTGAGATGCTTAACTTCATCTTTGTATTTCTTGTTCAGGACGTACAAGACAACTCCGTAGATGATACCAACAACTACCATTAGTATGTAAATCAACCAGACTGATCGA
Source organism: Caryophanales bacterium UBA5732 (assembly GCA_002419445.1). Lineage (GTDB taxonomy): Bacteria > Bacillota_I > Bacilli_A > Izemoplasmatales > Hujiaoplasmataceae > UBA2289. The sequence continues at coordinate 3,395 of DIGC01000008.1, read as the reverse complement.
AAGAGATAAGTTCCAAAGTTATTTCTAACTACATATAAGCTCGGAACAATTATGATGTAGCCTAAAATTACATTGACGATTGAATTACCTTTTTCAAGTTTCATAATATAAGTTGCTAAAGATAATATTAAAGAAATTATTAATACGCCAATTTCTAATCTGACAAATGTTAAGCGAATGTCCAATCTCCGATATACGATTGTCGCTAGGATAATGTAAATAATATTGATGATAAAGAGAAATTTTAAGAATATACCACTATATTTTTTCATCATCGTTTTCCTCCTAGCTTTTCTTTTAAGAGCGGAACATAACTTCTTGATATTTTTACCTTTTCACCATTGATTAAAGTCGCTTCCATTCTGCCGTTAATTGTGGATTTGAAGGTCTTAAGCTTTCTTGTATTCACAATCATACTTTTGTTAACCCGGATAAATGGAGTATTTACTAACTTTTCTTCCAATTGATAAAGCTTTAGATTCACATCGTAGACGGTATTCTTATCATAAGCGAAGGTTTTATTGTCAACGCTATCAAAATAATATATTTGGCTCAGAGGTAAAGAAATGGTTTTGTCATTTGTTTTTCCCAAAATTACAGATTCAAAATATAATAAAGATCGATAGATTTCCTTAACATCTTCATTATCCTTAGAACCTTTAATGATGACTTCTATTTCGTCCGTTTGTTCAATTTCTTCAACTCTGATCTTCATCTTAAATCTCCGTATATCCCCTTAATATCGCGATTATTTCCTCGATATCTTGGTTCGTTTTTTCAAATAGTGTGATTCTAAGCAATAAAACTTCATTTACTTCACTAATAGTCTGATTAATCATCTCAATATCTTCAATCTTATATTGATCTTTTAAATTATATATCCTTAAGTAAGCTAATCCTTTTGTATCTAAAAACTCTTGGCGATAACTTCTAAAAAGATCAATTTTTTCTTTAATGATTTCTTTATCTTGTTCGCTTAGTTGTAACTCAGAATCTTTAAACAAGCTAATTAGAGACCTCAGTTCCTCTTTATTAAGTTGGAAGGTAAGTCTTTGAGTTTGTAATAACAAATGATTTTCGAGGAAACTTGTCCTTAAATCAATAAACTCTTGTAATGGGTCCAGTTCCAACTCGGTAAAGCTCAAACTCATAGGAGTTGCTTCTTCGACTACTAATTCTGAAATTTCTTGATAGTCTGTTTGTTGAGATGCAGTTTCAACGTTTGCGATAGCTTTATCTAAATCGTCGAGAGTGTTATTCGTTGCATCGCAACCTACCATAATAAATGTAACAAATGTAATTAAAAATAATGCTAAATACTTAATTTTTTTCATATAATTCCTCCTTATTTGATGAGCGTATTATATAAAAAAAATTTATTTCCGGCAAGAAAATCACTGGTAAGATGCACTTTTAAACTAGTAAGTGGTTATCTCAGCATCATTGCTAACGCATCTTTAATCAGCTCATTTGTTGATTTCGAGTTATCAAGTTTTTTGATTACTTTTTCGATTTCTTTATTCTTGTAACCTAAAGCAATTAAAGCTTCTTCAACTTCAATCATATTTTGTGTATGAATGCTAACAGTATCAAAATCAATTTTACCCTTTAAATCGAGGACGATTTGTTGGGATGCTTTTGGGCCAATACCAGGGAATTTTTGAAGGTACTTAGCATCACCCTCTTCAATCGCTTTTGTGATTGATCCAACTGTCCCGCTGGCCAGAATAGCTGTTGCACTCTTCGGACCAATGCCGTTTACGGAGATAAGTTTAATAAACAAATCTCTTTGCTCACTAGACTTAAAACCATATAAAGCAATGGAATCTTCGCTAACCTTTTGATATATAAAGACTATAACTTCAACGTCTATAACAAAATTATAAGGGTTAGGTGTTAAAATTTTATATCCGACGCCTTGATTTTCTAAAGTTACAAAATTTGGAGTGATTTCAGTGATCTTACCCTTTATATAGCTATACATCTTCTCGCCTCTTTTTAAGAAAAATTTTCAAATAAAAACCATCACAATTAAAACATATATAAATAACATAAATAACAATTAAATATCGTATAATAAACATAATATTATCATATGGATTTTTGAAAAATTAGTCGATGAAGTCATACTCATCACCATCGATGACGATTGTATCTCCTTCTTTAGCTCCAGCTTCCCTTAAACGTTTGTCTAAACCAGCTTTTCTTAACTTTGTTATAAAGATAGTGACTTGCTCATCGGTCAAGAAATTGGTCTTATTCAGCAAGTTTTGGACTAATTTGCCAGATACTTCGTATTTATCGGTAGCGACTTTATTGATGATAATGTCATCGTCGTTATCAACAAAATTATATTCAACATACTCGTCAATCGTCTCTTCTTCTTTATAGAAAAACGGTGTTTCTTCCAGTAATTGAACTATTCGATAAACTAATCTATCAAGATTATCATTAGTCATCACAGAAATAGGAATTATCTCAACATCTTCTGAAAAATGCTTTTTAAACTCTTCTAAACGCGATTCAGCATTTTCTGTATCCATTTTGCTAGCCACGATAATCTGTGGTCTCAACAAGAGATTAGGGTTATATTCTTCAAGTTCTTTGTTGATGATTACATAATCGTTATAAGGATCTCTTAACGAATCTTCCGACATATCAACCATATGAATTAGTACTCTGGTTCTTTCGATATGTTTAAGGAACTGAATCCCTAGTCCTTGACCTTGCGACGCACCTTCAATTAAGCCAGGCATATCGGCTAAAACAAAGGATTTAACGTTGTTACGGCTTACAACCCCTAGATTCGGTATTAAGGTCGTAAATGGGTAATCGGCAATCTTAGGTCTTGAATTAGAAAGAATCGTAATTAAAGTAGATTTACCGACTGAAGGAAAACCAATTATCCCCACATCAGCTAAAAGTTTAAGTTCAATGTGGAGATTTAATTCAATACCCATTTCGCCGTTTTCTTGCATTCTGGGAGCTTTGTTTTTTGAAGTCGCAAAAGTACTGTTACCACGACCGCCATTTCCACCACGGGCGATAACCTCTCTTTGACCATGTTCGACTAAATCAGCTAAAACTTCATTATTATCACTATTGTATATCGTTGTGCCAAGAGGAACTTTTACAATAACGTCAGTTGCGTCTCTCCCTCGCATGTTTTTTGCTTTACCGTTTTCACCAGCTTGAGCGAAAACATGTTTTTGAAACTTTAGATCCATCAAAGTCGACATACCTTCATCAGCTTCAAAAATCACTGATCCGCCTTTTCCGCCATCCCCGCCGTTTGGTCCTCCAAGCGGCACGTGTTTTTCTCGCCTAAACGAGATAATTCCATCGCCACCTTTTCCAGATTTAACGACTATATTTACTTCATCTATAAACATTAT
>DIGC01000067.1 GCA_002419445.1 Caryophanales bacterium UBA5732 | reverse complement strand
AATTAAATTCCTCAGCAGAATTATAACCTAAATTCTTCGATTTAAAATCAAAAGCTGCCGCCTCAACTAATGTAGCTGCATTTCTCGCTTCAGTTATTGGCAAAGCCGCATACGAAACATAGGTATCAAATATTTTTCTTTTATCGGTTTTTAAGCCTAATCTATCATAATTTTGCTTTTCGTCGTCCCACTTTTGTAATTCAACTATTAAAGAAATTCTTTTCTTTTGTCGATAAGCCTTTACTCCATAAAGATGTACGACATTAACGATTCCGACACCGCGAATCTCCAAATATTTTTTTAATATTTCCGGCGCTTCACCAACAAGCATTCCTTTTTCAACTTGATATATTTCAACCGTATCATCAGCGACTAACATATATCCTCGTCTAATTAACTCAAGAGCAACTTCACTTTTACCTAAACCACTTTTGCCGGTAATTAAAACACCAACGCCATTAATGTCAAGCAAAACTCCATGCATTGTCGTTCTTTCGGCCAAAGCCGCTTGTAAGAATGAATATAATTCACTAAACAAAGATGTAGTTTTATAATAACTCTTTAAAATAGGAATGTTATAAATATCTCCATAATGAATAAACAATTCGGGTACATCGACATTTTTAGTGAAAATAAATGCCGGTGCGCCTTTTTCAAAAATCGCTTTTATTCTCTCTTCTTGAATAGATGAATCTAGAGAATGAAAAAACGTCGCTTCTTTAGAACCGATGATTTGAATACGGTCATTCTCATAAAACTCAAGCATCCCCGCTAATTCAATACCAGGTTTGACTAAAGCTGGTATAAAAACTTTTCGGCTTACGCCCTTATGTCCCGCTATAATATCTAATTTAAACCCTTCAATAACTTCTTTAATTGTTAAAGATGTCATCAAATCACCTTCTTCGTTTTAGCTTCCCTAAAGTTATTTGTCTTGCAATTCTTAAATATATACTGCGAATGATTAATCTTAAAATGTGCAGTAATAGTACAAAAGCAATTGGATCCCAATGGCTATTAAAATCAAAATTTCTATTAAATATAACTAAATCCAAGAAATAGAAGAGTATCAAATTCATTAAGAAATAGATTAACCCAGAAGAAAAAACCACGATTGACATAAAATTTTTTACCAGATATTTTCGATATAGTTCTTCATATAGTGTAAGAATCAAGGATGTCAATAAAACGTAAATAATATCTGATACATATGCAAAATTAATGGTATTCAATAAAAAGAAAATTATGAGAAAATTGACAACAAAACTAATTAGAAGATTAATGAATATATTCCGCGAATACTCCAAACCCAAGTTAATTTTAACAACAATCTGTCCTTTGGGAGCGGAATTTTTCTTTTGCTTCTGTTTCTCTTCTTCGTTTTGTTTTTTCACTTGCTCAATAAGTTTTTCTAGTTCTTCAATTTCTTTTCTAATATCTTTATCATCTTTATCCATAAAAAATCCTAATCTTAAAACTACAAATATAATATCATATATTATTAAAAATTACTATTCTTTACCTATATCAGTTAATATTTCTTTTAAATAATAACCGGTATATGATTTATTGTTTTTAGCTATCATTTCTGGAGTTCCTTCAGCGATGATTTCGCCGCCTCTGTCTCCACCTTCTGGACCTAAATCAATAACGTGGTCAGCTACTTTTATTACGTCTAAATTATGTTCAATCACAATTACCGTTGCGCCTTTATCGACTATATCATTCAACACTTCAATCAATTTTTTAATATCATGAGTATGAAGCCCAGTAGTTGGTTCGTCTAAAATATAGATTGATCTATTCGATATTCGCTTATATAATTCACTAGCTAATTTTACTCTTTGGGCTTCTCCACCAGAAAGTGTTGTCGATGATTGGCCTAATTTTATATAACCTAAACCAACATCATTAATCGCTTTTAAACGATTATAAATTTTAGATTGATTTTCGAAGAAGTCTAAACTCTCTTCTACACGCATATCTAAAACATCGGCGATATTTTTTCCTTTATATTTTACTTGCAAAGTCTCTTGATTGTATCTTTTTCCATGACACTCTTCACACTCAACATATAAATCCGGCATGAAATGCATTTCAATTTTAATAACGCCGTCACCTTGGCAATGTTCACACCTTCCGCCCTTAACATTAAAAGAAAATCTACCTTTATCATAACCCCTAAGTTTAGCTTCTTTTGTTCTGGTAAACAGATCTCTTATATCATCAAAAACACCCGTATAAGTTGCGGGATTTGACCTAGGCGTTCTTCCTATTGCTGATTGATCGATATCGATAATTTTATCGAAGACTTCATAATTAACTAATCTTTCAACCTTACCGGCAATTTCGTTTCTTCTTGTAATTAAATTGACTAAATTCGTATACAATACATCGTTGACCAAAGAAGACTTACCAGAACCCGATACCCCGGTAACTACAGTAAAACATCCGATTGGAAAATCAACAGAAATACCCTTTAAGTTATTTTGAGTAGCTTTTTCAACTCGTAAATATCCCTTGTCATGCGCTCTTCTTTTTTCAGGGATAGGAATTTTTAGTTCTCCTCGCAAGTACTTAGCAGTAATTGATTTCTTGTCCTTAAGCAACTCTTTTGGCGTTCCGACAAAGATTACTTCGCCGCCATGATCGCCGGCTCCAGGTCCGATATCAACAACCAAATCGCTTTCTAGAATCATTTCATTGTCATGTTCAACGACAATCATAGTATTTCCTAAATCACGCATATCTTTTAGAGTATTTATCAAACGGCGGTTATCTCTTTGATGCAGACCGATAGAAGGCTCATCTAAAACGTACAAAACCCCAGTCAATCTAGAACCTATCTGCGTAGCTAATCTAATTCTTTGGGCTTCCCCGCCAGATAAAGTACCTGATAATCTTGATAAAGACAAATAGTCCAGTCCCACATTAATCAAAAATCCAAGTCTAGCTCTCATTTCCTTGAGAATAGGTCTGGAAATTTCATGTTCTTTTTCAGTAAGATTAATTTTATCTAAAAAATCAACTAAATGAAGAACACTAAGTTCTGATAATTCGTGAATATTTAGTCCGTCAATATATACCGACAAAGCTTCCTTGTTTAATTTTTTTCCATTGCAAGTTTCACAAATAATATCATTCATCATCGACTCTATCCAATTTCTAATCGATTTAGAAGTGGATGATAAATATCTTCTTTCTAGACTTGTAATAACTCCTTCATATGGCCTTTTTGAATTATGATACATATTTCCGGTTTTGGAAATATATCTAAAATTAACATCTTGGTTTGAACCATAAAGTAATATCTTTTGATGCTTGTCTGATAAATCTTTAAATGGTTTATCTAATGGAATGTCTAACGCAAGGGCTGTTTGTTCTATTTGTTGAAAATATAAAGAGTCCATATTAGCGTATCTACGAAACACATTTTCTCTTAAACTTAAATTTTGATCGGGCAATAAAAGATTAGGATCAATCTTTCTTTTAAAACCTAATCCTGCGCAAGTTTCACAAGCACCATTAGGTGCGTTAAAAGAAAATAGTCTAGGTTCTAATTCAGGAACAGTAAACCCACAAATCGGACATGAGAAATGCTCGCTAAATAAAAGTTCTTCTTTATTAACCAATATTTTTACATGGCCTTCACCTAATTTAGCGGCTACTTCTAAAGAGTCGTAAAGCCTTGAAGTTATCTCTTCTTTTACAATCACTCTATCAATTACCACATCGATATCATAGCGAATATTTTTATCTAGTGTTATATCTTCATCTAGTTCATGCTCTTCCTTGTTAATTCTAATTCTAGTATACCCATCTTTTCTTAAACTATCTATTGTTTTCTGATGAGTGCCTTTCTTACCACGGACAACTGGCGCTAAAATAATAAGCTTTTCGCCCTCATAACCAAGAGCTCTATTTGTCATCTCTTGTATTGTCTGAGATTTTATTTCGATTTTATGAGTTGGGCAAAACACTCTACCAATTCTTGCATAAAGTAACCTAACATAATCATAAATTTCCGTCACAGTACCAACAGTGGAACGTGGATTATTAGAAGTCGTCTTTTGGTCAATAGAGATCGCTGGAGATAATCCTTCAATTGAATCAACATCAGGTTTTTCCATATTACCTAGAAATTGTCTAGCATAAGAACTCAAAGACTCTACGTATCTTCTTCTTCCCTCTTCATAAATTGTATCGAAAGCCAAACTGGTCTTTCCAGAACCGGAAAGACCTGTCATAACCACTAATTGATTTTTTTTGAACTCAAGGTCTATCGATTTTAAATTATTCTCTCTAGCCCCTTTAATTGTAATAAAATCACTCAAATTATCACCTATTCTTAATCATTTCATTAAATTCATCTTCATTTATAATTTTAACGCCTAAAGACAAAGCTTTATCATACTTTGACCCAGGGCTTTCTCCAAATAACACATAATCAGTTTTATTTGAAACGGCAGAACTTACATTTCCACCCATTTTTTCAATTATCGCTTTCGCTTCATTGCGAGAGTAGTTTGCTAAAGTCCCCGTCAACACCACGGATTTGTTTGAAAAAGCCGTTAATTCTTGACGTCTTGAGTCAACATAAACAGTATTTAAACCTAAATCCTTCAATTCATTTAACATATCAATGTTTTCTTTTATATTGAAATATTGATAGACACTATTAGCAATAGCCTCGCCAATGTCTTTTATTCTTGATAAATCGTCAATAGTTAAGTCGACTAAATCAAACAAATTATTATAGTTTTGGGCTAATATTTTAGCTGTTTTAGCCCCAACGTGTCTAATACCTAACCCAAATATTAGTTTATCTAAATTATTGCTTTTAGAGTTTTCGATCGCTATTAACAAATTGTCTATACTTTTTTCTCCAAACCCTTCACGAACGATTAGTTCATCACGGTATTGTCCTAATTTAAAAATATCGACAATGTTTTTCACAAAACCATCATTATAAAATTCAGTAAGAATCGCTTCTCCTAATCCATCAATGTTATAGACTTCTCTTGAAGCAAAATGAATTAATCCTTCTATATGCTTCGCTTCACAATTTGGATTTAAACAGTAATAGTCAGCTTCGCCAATTTTTCTTTCTAATTCGCTTTGACAAATTGGACATTTGCTTATCATATTAAACTTAACTGCTTCACCTGACCGTTTTTCTTTAACCACTCGTATAACTTCAGGAATAATTTCTCCAGCTTTTCTAACAACAACGTAATCGTTTATGTGAATGTCTCGATTATTGACGAAATCCTCGTTATGAAGAGTCGCTTTTGATACTAAAGAACCAGAAATCATAACTGGGCGCAGTTTGGCAACGGGTTTGACAACACCGGTTCTGCCTATTTGAAAATCGATGGCTTCCAAAACTGTTTCAACCTCTTCAGCGGCGAATTTATATGCGGTTGCCCATTTAGGAAACTTTGAAGTATATCCGATTTGTTCATATAAATTGATTTCATTAACCTTAATTACCACTCCATCAATTTCATAATCCAAATTAATTCTCAAATCTTGTACTTTATCAATAAATGATATTACTTCTTCTATATCTTTACAATAAACTGTATTACTATTAACTTTAAAACCTAATCCCTTAAGTTCTTGTAAGATATCAAAATGATTCAATTCTTCCAACCCATAGCCATAATAAACGAAAACATCAAGATTTCGTTTGGCAACAATTTTAGGGTCTAATTGCCTGACGCTTCCAGCTGCGGCGTTACGTGGATTTTTAAACGGTTCTTCATTATTAACTATTTTTTCCTGATTTATTTTGTTGAAACTCTTCTTGCTAAGATAGATTTCCCCTCTTACTTCGAGCTTCTTTTCATAATTAATTTTTAGTGGGATGGATTTAATAGTTTTAACGTTTTCTGTAATGTCCTCACCTAAAATTCCATTTCCTCTAGTAGCCGCTCTTTTATAGAATCCATTTTCATAGAGAATAGAAACTGAAAGCCCGTCTATCTTTAAGTCGACTGTGTAAGTGTATCTGTTTACGGCCTTTTTGACCTTTTTATCAAAGTCTCTCAACTCATCATAACTAAAAACGTTATCCAAAGATAACATTGGAATATCATGTCTAACCTTTTCAAACTTTTCTCCAACTTCACCACCCACTCTTTGAGTTGGTGAGTCCAACGTTTTAAGGTTTGGATTCTCGTTTTCTAATTTTATTAGTTCTTGCATCAACAGATCAAACTCATAATCCGTCGCGCTCGGATTGTCCAATACATAATATTCATAACTGTATTGATTCAAAAGTTTTTTGATTTCTTCAATTTTCTCTTTTGCTAACATTATTTGGTCACCACCTCATAACTAGGATGATCTTTAATCAATATTTTTATTCCAATAGGGCTAGGGAAAGCTACTCTTATTTTGTCATCTTCAATTGCAACGACAACACCTTTTCCAAAGGTTTTATGTTCAATTTTATTTCCGACACTGACGCTTTGTTTTACCGCTTCATATGTATATTTGCTTTCATCTAACTCAATTGATTTCCTTTGTTTAGGTTTTTCAAAATTAAGTTTTTTCGGTTGATACATCCCTCTTCTATCTAGATAATCAGGATCTATTTCGTCGATAAACTGCGAATCTGAATTCATCATATAGTGTCCATACATGAATCTTGTTTGACAGTTAGTCAAATAAACTTGATCTTTAGCTCGTGTCAAAGCCACATAAAAGAGTCTCCGTTCTTCATCAATGTTCATTGATTCAGTTAAACTTTGATTTGATGGAAATAGAGATTGTTCTAAGCAGGTAACAAATACGATTTTAAATTCGAGTCCTTTGGCCGCGTGAACTGTCATCAAATTTACATACTCGCCTTTTTCGTCAATTTCTTGAGCTTGTTCATGTAAAGCAAGATCATTTAATAAATTAACCAAAATTTCATAATTATTAAAATTAATATCATATCCTGCAATTTTTTCCATCATTAAACTTTTGAACTCATTAAGATTATCCAGGCGTCGCTCTGATTGAAAACTTCTATCTAATGTAGCGTCATCGCTTTCAAGCATCGCCTTGTATCCGGATTGTTCTACCAATTGGTCATAAGTATCTAGTAAGGATTGTTCATTAATTTTTTCTTTTAAACTTATTATTGTGTTTTTAAGATTAAGCATCGATTCTTTTGCTTTTCCTTTTAAATTTTCGTTATTTTCATCAATCACGTCAAACAAACGCAAGTTATTATCAATAGCTTCTTCAACTAATTTTGCAAAGGTTGCTTCTCCTATGCCCCTTTTAGGTGTGTTATATACTCTGGAGAACGCATAATCATCGCCCATATTAATTATCAAATGTAAATAGGCAATGATATCCTTAATTTCTTTTCTTTTATAAAAAGAAATATTCCCGATAACACGATGAGGAACGTTAAATTTTAAAAAAATATCTTCAAATTTTCTACTCATAGCGTTATTACGATATAAGATTGCTATATCGTTCAACTTTATACCATTTTTCCAATAACTCTTGATTTTTTCGTAAACAAAATATGCTTCTTCTTCATCGGTTCCGGCTTTAAAATGAATAATTTTATCTCCCGATCCTAAAGTAGAAAACAATTCTTTTTTTATTCTATTTCGATTATTTTTAATAACTGAATTTGCCGCTTTTAAAATAGAGTCTTGGGATCTATAATTTTGATTCAGCATAATCGTTATATGTTCAGGAAAGTCTTCAATAAACTTCCTAATATTTTGAATATTAGATCCCCTAAAAGCATATATGCTTTGATCTTCATCGCCCACAATAAATAGGTTTCGATGATTTACCGCTAACATATGAACAATTTCGTACTGCAAATCATTAGTGTCCTGAAATTCATCGACAAGGATATATTCGAACTTCTCTTGATACTTTTTTAACACGTCAGGATGTTTCTGAAATAGTTCTAAAACAAGAACTAATAAATCTTGAAAATCAACTAAATTATTCTTCTTTAAGTATGCATTATAAAGTGGATATAATTGCAGAACCATTGACCTAATCGGTTCTTGAAGGCTATTAAATGATGCATGTTGACCTTTGATGGCAGCGAAAAGATGAGAGGTTATTTTAGGTGAAAAATTTTTTCTATCATAATTATGGTCTTTCATTAAGTTTTTTACAATAATAGTACTATCTTCATCGTCAATTATTTGATAGTCGCGCTTGTAACCTAAATGATGAATGTCATTTCTTAGGATTTTAGCTCCCATAGCGTGGAAAGTTGATATCCAAGCTTCTTCAATTGAAACATCTAACAAATTTAAAACTCTCTTACGCATTTCTTCGGCAGCTTTATTTGTGAAAGTTATTGCTAATATTTTCCCGGGATAAATGCCTTGTTCTTTTATTAAATACGCAATTCTTCTTGTCAAAACTCGTGTTTTCCCCGAACCCGCACCTGCAACTGCCATGATTGGTCCGTGAACGTTTTGAACAGCTAGAATTTGTTGTGTATTTAAATTTTCTAGTATCTTTTCTTTCACATTATCACCTTTAAATATTATACCATATTTCTATGGTTTTCATAACATATATGAACGATATTTCTTTGAAAACAGACGCTTGAGCATATGTTTTGAATTCGAAACATTTTTATGAGATAATGAAAGTACAAATAAACAAAAGGAGTGATTTATATGAAACATATTTTACCAGAGTTATCTTTTAAATATAACGCATTAGAACCTTACATTGATGCTAAAACCATGGAGATTCATCACACCAAGCATCATCAAGGATACATTACAAAGTATATTGATGCTTTAAATGGTCAAGATGATCTTTTACAAAAGGATGTTGAAGAAGTCTTAAAAAACATCGATTCAGTATCTGAAAAATCTCGTCAAGCTGTAATTAATAATGGTGGAGGTTATTACAATCATCGATTGTTTTGGGAAATCTTATCGCCAGAAAATACTCATATGAGTTCTAAACTTGAAGCTGCGATTATAAGAGATTTTGGATCAGTCGATCAGTTTAAAGAAGAATTTTCAAATTCAGCAGTTACTAGATTTGGCAGTGGTTGGGCTTGGTTAGTAGTCAATAAAAATGGTCAATTAATCGTAACTTCAACGCCAAATCAAGACACACCATTTTCGTTAGGTAATCCAATCCTAGCACTAGATGTTTGGGAGCATGCTTATTACCTTAATTATCAAAACCGTCGTCCCGATTACATTAAAGGTTTCTGGAATGTAGTCAATTGGGCGCAAGTATCTAAAAATTTCGAATCCTTTTTATAATATATTTTCATTAAAAAACGCCGTCAAGGCGTTTTTTTCTTGCTTTGTCTTCATCTTTTGCTTGATATGGTGTTATAATTATTCTTGAATAAAGGAGTGATTACATGAAAAAATGTTTAATTGTAGTAGATTTTCAGAATGACTTTATAAATGGTGCACTTGGATTTGAAGAAGCACTAAATATCAAAGACAAAATCATTGAAAAAATTATTAGTTATAGAACTAGTGGGGATGACATAATCTTTACACTAGATACACATACGGATAATTATTTAAGCACCGAAGAAGGAAACAATCTTCCTGTCAAACATTGCATTAAAGGCACTACAGGGCACGATTTGCACCAAGACATATTTGTCTTAAAATCCCTAAAAGATAAGGTCTTTGAGAAAAACACTTTTCCTTCTCTCGAGTTAGGTAAATATTTAGAAAATAAAGATTATCAACTTATCGAGTTGTGTGGATTAGTTTCGAACATCTGTGTAATCAGTAATGCCGTTATAGCAAAAAGCGCTCTTCCGAACGCTCATATTGTTGTTGACGCTTCAGCTACTGAATCGTTCGATAAAACTCTACACAAGAAAACCTTGGATGTTCTTGAGGGACTTCATGTTGAAGTTTTAAACAAATGATTAAGTACAGTCAATCAATGTTAGTCGATTTTTATGAATTGACTATGGCTAACGGATTTTTTTTAGAAGGTAAAAAAGACAAAATTGTTTACTTTGATCTCTATTTTAGAAAAACTCCAGACAACGGAGGATACGCTATCTTTGCTGGATTAGAAACTCTTGTCGATTTTATTGACAACTTTCACTTCGCTGAGGATGATATTATATATTTAAGAAAACATAAATTCTTTAATGAAGAGTTCTTAAAATACTTGAGTGAATTTAAATTCACTGGAGATATATATGCTTTTAAAGAAGGAAGCGTTATGTTTCCTAATGAGCCTGTAGTTACTGTTAAGGCTAAAATTATCGAAGCGCAAATTATCGAAACCTTCTTTTTGCAGACTATTAATCATCAAAGTTTAATAGCCACAAAAGCGTCGCGAATTAAATATGCTGCGCAAGGCAAAAAAGTCTTAGAGATGGGTGCTAGAAGAGCTCATGGAGAGTCTAGCAGTATTCTAGGAGCTAGAGCTGCTTATATTGGTGGTATTGATGGCACAAGCAATGTAGTGGCTGACAAACTTTTCAACGTACCAGCTGGTGGAACTATGGCGCATTCATGGGTTCAACTGTTTGACAATGAATATGAAGCATTTAAGGCTTATGCGAAAACCTATCCTAATCATTCAACCTTTTTAGTTGATACATATGATACATTGGATAGCGGAGTACCAAACGCTATAAAAGTAATAAAAGAAATCCTTCTACCGTTAAATGCTAAAAATTATTCTATTCGTATCGATTCTGGAGACTTGACTTATTTAGCAAAACAAGCACGTAAAATGTTTGATGAAGCCGGTTTACATGAATGTAAAATTATTGTAAGTAACGCTTTAGATGAAAGATTAATTCAAACTCTGCTAAGTCAGGGGGCGCCAATCGACATATTTGGTGTTGGCGAAAGATTAATCACATCCAAAAGCGATCCCGTGTTTGGCTCAGTATATAAACTTGTGGCTATCGAAAAAAATAACAAAATTATACCTAAGATAAAAATAAGTGATAATGTTGAAAAAATTACAACACCACACTTCAAAAAAGTTTATAGAGTGTATTCGGAAAGTGATAAAGCGGAAGCGGATTTAATCACCTTACATGATGAGACAATTGACTTAACTAAGCCATTAACCATTTTCAACCCCTACAACACCTGGAAAAGCAAAACTTTTGAGAAATTCACCATAAAAGAAATGCAGAATTTAATATATAAAAACGGGGAAAGAGTTTACTCACTTCCCACCTTACAAGAGATAAGAGAATTTACCTCAAAGGAACTCGCTAGCCTTTGGGAAGAAGTCCGAAGATTTGATTATCCTCATGAATATTATGTTGATTTATCTAACAAACTATGGGATATAAAACAAAAATTGATTAAGAGTAATTAAAAAGAGACGAATTCGTCTCTTTTTAATTAAATGATGATTTAAGTTCTACAATTCTGTTAAAAATATATTCATTCTCATTAGAATCATAATCTGTCGCAAAAAATCCTTTTCTAATAAATTGAAATCTTTCGAGGGGTTTTGTGCCTTTCAGTGACGGTTCTACAAAACCATCAAAAGTCGTCCAAGAATTAGGGTTTATTCTCGAAATTAATTCTTTCTTTGCATCCGAGTCGATTAACAATGGTTCAAATAAATTAATTTTTGCTGGTATAGCTGTAGTAGCTTCGACGAAATGAATATTTCCATTCGGTTTTCTTTCATCAAAACCGCTTCCAGATTTTGTTAATTCATCATAAGTACAGTGTAATTCTTTTACTGTTCCATCCTCATTGTATATTACTTCATTACATTTAATGAAATAAGCATGCATTAATCTAACTTCTAAACCTAAAGATAATCTTTTCCATTTTTTATTTGGTTTTTCTTCAAGAAAATCTTCTTTTTCAATATATAGATACTTTCCAAAAGCAATTTGACG
>DIGC01000078.1 GCA_002419445.1 Caryophanales bacterium UBA5732 | reverse complement strand
TTATATAATTATAGTAGATTTTAATTAACATTTTAGTTATCTCATAAGTGGGTAAACGATAAATATATTATATTTCTATCCAAAGAAAAAGACTGCTAGTATCAAGCAGTCTTATATTTGTCTGCTAAGATCCTATAATTTTCTTTAGCAAGCTTTTAAATCCAGTATGCAAGACCTTCTAAAAATTCTAAACATTCTTCTTGCTATATTTAACTTTGTAAAGTTCCAAGATAAAAACTAATGACGAAATGATTACTGTCAGTAGCATTAGCAAACTCAATAGCACAAAAATCATCCCAGTCTCGTTAATACAACCAGATATTCCTTCACAAGGGTCAACATAAATATATTTCATGTAGGCATCAATATACGACCAGATACTAAAAACGCCTAATAATCCTGTAATTATTAAAACACCATATTTCTTCTTCATTAAGAAATAAATCCACAAGGCTATTTGAATTATTATCATCAAACCAAAAAACCAAATCATAATGAATCCCTCCTAAAGATAGCATCTCATTTAATATATTATAGCGCATTTGATAAAAAGAGCGAAGTCAGTTTGATGTATTTGTCACACTATTTTTGATATATTTATCATTTTTTTAATGAAGTGGTATAAATTGTAAGAACCAAAATAGAAATTAATCTAAAAGCACTCAATCATAAACCAAATTTTGGCTCTTAAAGATTAGAAGATAGTGAAAACCTCCATTTCTATATAAAAAGATAGGTCTGATGCAACTAGAGGTGAATTATTTAATTAAAATCTTTTGTACCTACCAACTCAAAATCGTCCAAACCGCTAACCAATGAAAAATAGACCCCATTAAAACAAATAAATGCCAAATAAAATGAGAATATTTAAATTTAGAAACATAAAAAGCAATTCCAAAAGTATAGGCTAGTCCTCCTGCTAAAACAAAATAGAAATCTCCAATATTCGCTATGAAATTCTGATACACAAAAACAAGACTCCATCCCATCATAAGGTAAATTGCAAGGTGAATGAACTTGAACTTTTGAATCCAGATGGATTTAAAAACAATACCAACAATGGTAATCACCCATAAAAATCCAAGAAGAATGTACCCTTTAACATTATTAATAACTAAAACCAAAAACGGAGTGTACGTTCCAGAGATTAACAAGAATATACTAGAGTGATCCAATCGCTGAAACACCGTAAACACTCGCTTCATCTTCTCCGGAAAGGAATGAAATAAGGTGCTGGATGTGTATAAAAGGATAAGTGAAATTCCAAATACCAATGAAGACAGTATTTCTGCGCTTCCTCTCGCTTTAACTAGAAGGAATACAAGCCCAATTATTGATAACACTAGTCCGATTCCATGACTTATAGCGTTAGCAATTAATTCTCCTAATGATGTTCTTTTCAAATTCAATCCCTCCCTAGTAACATTACATACCACTTTATCAAATGGACTTCTTTAAGTCAATTGCCAATTGACAATCCAAAAAAATTAAATGTTTACTTCATAAAAAAAAACTTTGCTTTTTATTGATAACTTCATCAACCAAAAAGCTTTCATTCTCACAAATATATTTTATTCCTTATTATAAAGAAAAAGATGCTAGTATTTCACATAATGTTTTTTATGTGTCTACTAACATCTTATCAGTTCAGCTAGTATTTCACATAATGTTTTTTATCTATAGTTTTGTATCCGGTTCATAATATATATTATTAGGTATTGACCTTTCTTTGAAAGCCAAAACTATGCTTCTTATATGGGTTGCATGACCTATTTTAATACAATTGCAAACCCCTAATGTGATTTTACGCACCCTTATAAAACAAGCTTAACAAAATGACATTTCGATTGTAGTCCTTTAAAAATAGCAATATCATCAACATAATAATTAAATTAGGTACCCATAATGCATTCATCAGTAAAAGCTTAAACGAAATTATTATAAATTATACCATTGTTTAATAATTGGAATATGTGTTTCAGCTATTTTTACCCGCATAATTTCATCTTTTGAAAAGAATTTCAATTCTTTAGATTTTGAACTTGTGTCTAATACAGGAAAATCTAATAAATTGATAAAATACACAGCAGTGATTACGCGTAGAGTGTTCCCATCTGGATATTGAGCTATTCTTGAATGATCATCATATATTTTATAAAATTGTATCCGATTTTGATCAAGTAATAGTCCGGTTTCTTCAAAAACCTCGCGAATTGCACATGAAATCAAATCTTCATTTGAGGTAGAAAAATTAAACTCATATTTAGTATGCTGTGTATTGATTTTGTGATATTTAATAATAAATATTAAATTTTATTCAGTCCTATATATTTGGTTCACTCAAGAGAGAGTTATTAAGTTTCGTTAATTAGTATCGATTTATTCTTCTTTTCTTGTTATAATCCAACGGTTAAATATCCCCCATTTATACTTACTGTCAAAAAATCCAAGTGTAGCAATTATAGATGCAGCGATGAAAGTTAAAATAATATCATGCATTGTATCTCTAATGGCATATAAACCCTCATAAGGTTCTAATGTAAGTGAGTTTTTAGTACGTAGCATATTGCTTGTTGGAACAAATGAATCAACAGCATATTCGAATATTTCCCAAACGACTTCAACAGTTATGGTAAAACTCAAAACGAATATAGCAATAAAAAGAGGATTAATGTCAATTTTTTTGTTCGGATTATTTACAGCCGCTTTAATTATAGAAAAAGCTACAATTGCAACAAGTAGTCCTGAAGCCGTGTGAAGAAGGCTATCCCACCAGCTTATGTGCACAAAAAATTCGGCAATTTCTCCCAGCAACAATGCAGCAATGATAAAAATTAAAAATATACTTTCCATGAAGTTTGGAATTTGCAATTTAAATTTTTTTTCTGCATATGAAGGGCTAAATGACAAAACAAGCAATATGAGTGATTGCATCGCCACAAAAATATTCCTACTAATTGCATCATCTTCTGTATTGATGAATACACCCAACACACTAATAACTAATAGAAAACTAATAAAAATTCTAAAAAATAAATAAATGCTGCTTAATTTCACACGCTTTAACATAGCGCCTCCTTGCATAAATCATGAATGTTATCATACTAATTGTAAAAAATTTATTATTTAACTTCAATGACAAACAACTATTCATTAAAATTAGAGGTAGTGTCAAGAAGAGAAAAGTATAATTTTTTAAAATTAAATTGATTTCTCACCACTCGGGTTAATCGATGATTATTAATGTAAAAAAAGTAATCAATTCCCCATCCTGAGTTTCCTAAAATTTGCTACGCTTCTTTTAATGTGCCTTCAAGTCGATATCAATACCACATTATAGAACTAAACCAATAATTTTTATTTACCTTTGAGTTACCTGTAATTGTTAATTAAAATAAATTCACCACTAGAAAAAACTTTTTTCAACAGTTTTTTTGTTACTTTTAATACATTTGTAATGAGTGATTTTTTTTTCAATTTATGTCATTTACCTTTAATCTTCAATTCTTCGTTTAGTTTGCTTTGAATGTCATTATCTTCAATTAAAATATCATTTAAAATTTTAAATTCCTTGATGCTTTCAAAGATTTCATCATCTATTTTGATGTTTTTAGGAAACCTTTGAGCCTTATTGCGCATCGAAAAAATATCGTTATCCATAATTACATCTTGCAACTTATTATCTAAAACAAATGTTGGCTCATCGCTTAAGAGATGTGTCCCAAAATAAGCGTCATTGTTTGTTTTCAGCCCAAATAATTCAATAACGGTTCTGTATATGTCCATGTGTCCCCTTACTAAATTTTGTTTTCCTTTTATCAAACCCTCTTTGATAATTACCCCATTCTTAGAAATTTCTTTTTCTCCGGGTACATATAAAAAGCAAACTAGCTGTTGTAATAGCCGCCTTTCTTCTAGATGTGAAAGTTGTCTTTGAAACAATTTCGACACGTCACCATTTTTTATTCCACAACCATGATCGCCATAAAATAAAAATACAGTGTTACTATCAATAATATCATTTCCATTATCATCGATAAAAACCCTTTTCACAACATCATCGTAGTAATCTGAAAATCTTAAATATTTTTTTGTTATTTCTTTTAGTCCACATGTCTCAATATAAGTTTTATTCTTGTCGGGATAAAACTCAAACGGCGTATGTGGCATCATAGTGATAGGAAATAAAAATGTTGATTTAGTTTCCGAATGTATTCTATTTCTTACTGTATCTGCAAGTTGATAATCACTTACCCAAGGAGAAATGTGATATTTACCGCTGCTATACTCATACGAAAACATATCAATTAATCCCTCACGTTTACTTACTTTTTTATCCGGGAAATCTTCTATTCCAAAAAAATTTTGAAATCCAATAATATTAGGATAAGCAAATTCTCTATTATAAAATCGCTTGTAATCACCGTGCACAGCCTCTGTATGATATCCTTTCTGGTTAAAGTATTTGGGAAGAGATGCAATATCTATGTTACCCCTATATTCTTTTTTTGAGTTGTCGAACTTTGACCAGTACAGCGAATTATATCCAGTGGCATAAAGACCTGTTAATGTCGTTACTTCAGCATCTGAGCTAACTCCCATACCAACACTAGAATAAAATTCAGTGAAGTCAACACACTCTTCAAGTAAAGCCCTAACAAATGGAAATTCATTTTTTAACACCGAGATATCGAGTAAAAACCTACTCATGGATTCCATTTGAACTAAAACTAGGTTTTTACCAGCCAAAATCCCAGTTAGTGATTGGTTACCATTTAAAAGTGATTTATCTACACTGATACTTTTCGCCACCTTAGAAATGGTAAGTTCATTGCTATAAACTTTTTTATTAATAAAATTCTCATAGTTTAACTTATTTTTATTGAATCGATTGTATTCATAAGTAAGTTCAGAAAATTTTTTTTTCTTAGTATCAACCAACAACTCTTCTACCGATGTTAATTTAAATAGACTTTTTAAGTAAAATGGATAAACTCCAAAGTTTTGTATTCCATAAGTAGATTTCACTGCTTTTATTGTTAGATCTTTAAAATACATCCTTTCATAAATAATCCACGCTAACAATATCATTACTAAAGAAAAGAAAATTGCTATTATAACTGATGATAAATTTATCGGAATTACTATTAGTTCTAGATTTGATTTACCAAAGAAAACTATCGCTGTGAAAAAAATAAAGAAAGGCATAAATAAAATAATTCGATAGTAGTTGAATAATTCTTTAATTATTTCTTTACCAAGACCTTTTGATATCCCTTTAATTGGATTTTTAAACATATCTAAACTGTCTTTTGTAAATGCATTACCAAAATATAAATTAAATACATTTAGCAAAAACAACATGAGATTGAGAGCGCCTGTTAGAATAAGCAGTATTAAGGAAAACCAATAAAGATTCTTAGTAAAAAGCAATAAAATAAAAGCTACTAAGTTCAGTGTAAACAAGTTACCCAAAATCGCGTTAAACTCGCCTTTAAATGTATGTTTAAAAGGTACGATATACTTATTTGAGACTTGATGCGAAATAATTATTGTATTAAATAAGTTTAATAATAAATATAAAAGATATAGTAAAACAATTTCTTGAGTCATGAAAATCCCTCGTTTAAAATGATTCTAATAGTTAATGCCTTTTAGTTATATAAAGTAAATATTTATAATATGTCTATTTTTTTAATTGTATTCAACATTCAGGTTAAACACAGTTATTTTTTTAAAAAAAATACTCATCACATCATAATATCCATAGTCAAATATTTCTTTTGAATGTTTCGATGAAAAAACAAGCATTTTTCTCGAATTTTTAGTTGTTTCATTTCATGAATTGCATCATCCTTATAGTCTTTATTTGCCATGCGAAATGTCGACAACGTAAAACCTTTATACCAATGATTTCGTTGCAGTCAAAAGCAATTAATGGCTCAATAGGATTTTTAGCAAAATAACCATCACCTAGCTACTTTCTGATGTTAGTTACAACGTGAGCAAAAACCATTGATATTGAACAAGATACAACAACTGTAGCAATTTGCATGCTCTTATCAAGTTCTTTAAGTGGTATATAGTGTACTAGAGATTCCTTTTGAATATAGTGCGGAACTGTTGATTTTAACAATTCAATAAACCTGTTATCAATACCGTCAGTATCCGCTATTGTGACAAAGACATCTTTTTTATCAAGTATTTCATAATTGATGTTTTCTACTAGTAGTTGATTTAACTTACTAATAGAATAGAAACCAGTGTCAATTACTTTAATTTTTTTATCCCTAATTGTTTTAACTATAGATGGACTATTTCCAAAAAGCTTATCTAGGACATTAACTAAATTCCTAATGCTTTACTTAATTCCTCCGCAGCAATAAAGATAGCGCTAAAAGGCCAAATTGGCGACTCATAAAAGGCACCGTTTATTTTGCAAAATGCCAAGTTCTTAAAGCGTTTTTAAAACCCTAATTTGATATGCAACCTTTGCCCCAACACCGGACAAATATATGCCTAATTCACTCATAGCCACACTCTATTATTATTATAGATTAATTATTTTTTAGTTAATAAAACTTATATAGAAACATTTCCACTCAATTATAAATTAAATTATAGATTATACTTGTTACTTCATCTACGCTTTCTTTTTGAGAACTTTTAATCCATTCAACAGCGATTGAAAAAAGTGCTCCTTCGTAAAATTTTATTTTGTATTTATCATCTTTTTCAACACCTAATATTTTCATTAATATATTCGATATTTCAATTTCAAATGAATTCATTATGAGATAGTCTAGATTATTATCTAAAAGAAGCCTAAAAAGTTCTGCGTACTCATCAAAAACCATTACTATTTTTTTAATTAAACTATACGTGTCACTTTTGGTTTTTATATCATTTTCTAATTCAACCATAAGTTTGTTATAAATCTTACGACCATGTTCAATTAAAACATCTTCTTTTGATTTAAAATTCCGATAAAATGTCGGTCTTGTAACCCCTGCTTCTTTTGCAATATCTTCAACTGAAATTTTGCGAAATGCATCCTTTTTTATTAATGTTATCAATGCTTTAGAAATCCATTCTTTACTTCTAGTAACCTGTATATTTTCTTTCATATAGTCTCATTTCTAATATGAAAATTATTTTTATCAGTAATGAATATGCCTAAACCAATGACATCCGGACCAACATGTGCCCCAACAACGGGTGTTGATGGTGATTCATATAAGTTCACTAGACCTAATTCGTCTTTTATTACACTAATAAAATATTGTTTTAAGATTGGATTTCCAGTATAAATCAAGTAGGCTTTATATGGCCGTTCTTTCACATAACTTTTAACCTTCGTTGTTATTGATTCTAACGCAGATTTGATAGTTCTCTTGTTTT
>DIGC01000043.1 GCA_002419445.1 Caryophanales bacterium UBA5732 | reverse complement strand
CTTCTAGAATCCTCAAGACGTTCAGGACCTTCGACGTCGTTTTCCTCTTTTAATAACTCGTTATACTCTTGTTCAAGTATTGGGTAAAGAGTTTTTTGTAAAGCGCCAAAACGAATCGAACGGGGAATATTGATGTCAAGCTCTGCTAAAAACATAGCTATTTCTTCGCCAGGAACAGTTACTAAACTTTCGCCAAGTTCATCAATTGAATAGTCCTTATTCAATTTTTGATAAATATCTTGCATAATGAATCTCCTTTACTTATTTTTATTGAATACGATAGTCGTATTATATCACATTCATTTTTAAATTAAAATCGATTATCTGTAAAATCCTTAAAACATAAAGGTTTCAAGGGTTTATTATCATTATTATTTAACAAATTCTCGTAAATAATCAATATTTTGCCAAGACGGTATTAACTCTTTGTTTTCAATTCTTTTTACTATTTCGATTATTTTATCATTAACTGGGGTTTTAATATTATGCTGTTTACCATACTTACTTACAACTCCATTAATGTAATCAATTTCGGTTTCATTACCCGACTTGAGATCTCTCAGCATACTTGATTTTATTAGTTTATGTTTTTTCATAGCAATAGGTAATATTTTTAAACTTAACCACTTTTTGATTCTGGTTTTGTAGTCTAAATATTTTACAATATCCTTGCCTTGCAAAGGTTCAATTTTGATATTAGCTGCCTTGGCTACTTCAATGCACTCCTTAATAATCTTTAGTGCAATATTACTTGATAATTTATTTTTGGTAATCGTTCCAAAGTTAGCGTCAGTAACCACTGATATTCCACTAAATGCAGAATTTATCATCAGCTTTGCCCATCTAGCTCCAATAAAGTTGTCTTCAATTTTTACATTACCCATGCAGTTTAATAATTCTACTATATAATTAAATAATACTTGATCATTATTACCGAATTTTCCGATACTAAAGGTTAAAGTTTCTCGGTTTGCTTCTGAGGTTAGCTCACTGACACCTTTACCATGAAAAGTCGCTCCCCAACTCATTGCGCAACCACATGTCCGATCCTTGCCGATGACATCGGCAACCGAATCTTCTGGCAATCCGTTTTGCATAGTACATATTAAAGAATTAGGTTTTAGATAAGGTAATAGTGACTCAGCTATTTCTTTATTGTACTTTTGTTTAGTCATTAAAAGAATAATATCATACATTTCTTTCATTTCTTCCGGTAGAATTGCCTTTACTTTTTGTGTGAAATTTGCTTTACCGATAATTTTAGCGCCTTCAAGGTTCAAGGCTTCAACGTGTTCTTTATTTCTATTTATTAAATCTATCTCATAACCGGCTTCGCTAATATAAGCTCCAAGAACCGTTCCCATACCTCCGGCTCCATAAATTGCTACTTTCATAACCATCCCTCCAAATCATTTTTAGTATAACACAAATCAAAATATAGTGTTACAATACAGCGAAAAATTAGTGTTAATAAATTTTTTTCCAATAAAAATCAATTTCGACACGTATATGTTAATGAAAGGGAAAAAGAGGTGATGTTATGAAAAAAATTCTCTTAATATTTACATTATTATTTGCAAGCATCGGCCTAATCGCCTGTGCAGAAACGGATGAAGTAGATTACTCGGACTACACATATTTATCTTTAGAAATGAATCCAGCGGTAGATTTTGTTATCGATAGCAACGAAAATGTGTACACATATAGCTTCAGAAACGAAGAAGCTGAAGTAGTAGCTGCCGGTTTAGAACTAGAAGGCAAAAACTATGAAGAAGCTTTACAGTTGTATTTGAATGCAGCTATTGACACAGGCTATATCGATGTTACAAGATCTGATGGAGCTGTAATGATTCAAGCCGGCGGAAAAGAAGATGCCGATAATGAAGCATTCATGGCTCAGGTTCAAACCAAGCTTCAAACATTCTTTCAAGAAAATGCTATAGGTGCTGTTGTTCTTAAGAATGAAGAAGTCGATGAAGCGGCTCAAGAATTGGTTGAAACCTATGATATATCATATGGATTCGCGAAAATGGTTCTTGCTTATCTAGAACTTAATGAAGAAGCGGTCATTGAAGATGTTGTTGAATTGCAACCAAAAGATTTAATTGATGACATTGTAACTGAAGCAAATCAATACAGAGATCGTTATCAAAATGAAGTTCAAGCAGGGGCTCAAGCCATCAAGGATGAACTAGTTGAAGCTTTACAAGCTCAAGTTCAAGCGCATCGTCAAGCGGTTGAAGATGAAACAAAAACACAACCTGATATTAGTGGACTAGCAGAATCATATAAGGAAAATTTCCAAACATTACACGAAGCTTACCTTAATAGAAATCAAACAAGACTTCAACAAGCTAAGGACAAAGTTTCCGGAAATGCACCAATGTTTTTTTCAGTAGAAATTAACCCAGGAGTTGATTTTGTGGTTGATGGAAATGGTTATGTTTTATCTTACATGTTAAAAAACGAAGATGCTGAAATCGTTGCTGCAGGTTTAGAAATGGAAGGTTTACATTATCAAGAAGCTTTAAGATTGTATCTTAATGCTGCTATTGAAACAGGTTATCTTGATGTAACACGTTCTGACAACGCTGTAATGATCCAAAACAGTGGAGTAAACCAAGATTTAGAAAATGCTTTTATGAATCAGACACAAACCATGATGCAAAACTTTTTCTACGAAAATGCAATTGGCGCAGTTGTTATGGCTCAACATGAAGTTGATCCAGAAGTTAGAGCATTAGCTGATGAATATGAAATAAGTTATGGTTTCGCAAAATTAGTTTTAGCTTATTTAGCTACTGATGAAACATTACTTATTGAAGACGTTGTTTTGATGACTCCAAAAGAAATCATCGAACTTCTCGGAATTGAATGCGAAGCTTACATGGCTCAATATCGCAATCAAGTAGAAGCTGGAGCACAAGCAATCAAAGATGAATTAGTTGAAGCTTTACAAGCTCAAGTCCAAGCTCATCGTCAGGCAGTCGAAAACGAAACAGTAACTCAACCTGATATCTCAGGACTAAGACAAATGTATTTAGAAAACTACGATTCAATGCACGAAGGATATGTCAATAGAAACCAAATTCGTGTTCAACAAGCCAAAGATTCAGAAAATAACAAACCAGAATAATTTTATCATTCCTTTAAAAAAAAGATTGGGGGATCCAAACAGATTCCCCAGTCTTTTTATATATAATTATAAGTATTTGTAATAAAAAAATAAAAATTATGATAAATTATTCAACTTCTATTCAAAAAATAGTATAATGATTAGTGAATGTAAAGGCAGGGTTATTATGAGGACATATCTCTGGATAATTTTTTTTGCTATCGGAACTCTATCAGCGCTTCCTTTAGTAAGAATTGATTTTTTTAACGCTAGTCGAAAATACAAGTATTTTAAATACTTGAGTTTTGTGATGTTTGGTTGGACAGGTCTTAATTATTTAAAGTATGTTTCACTTAGTCCTCGTGTTGTTTATTATGCGACTCTTACCGTATATCCTTTAGTGTTTCTCTTATCTGCGTTTATTTTATTGTCGATGTTACAATACTTAGGTAGAAAAATTTCTAAGTACTTGATTATTTCATTATTATTATTTTTTGTGATTGATTTAGCTATGGCGTATACAAATAATTTCCATCAGTTATTCTTGGAAGTCACTAATGCCCCAGGATTAACTAACTCTATGATTAGCTCTGCTAGTCATGGTTTATTCTTTTATATTCATACACTTATCTGTTATTTTATTTTGTTTTTTGCATTAATTTCTATTTCCATAAAATTTTACAAGAATCTAAAAAGAGAACAGGATGTATTTCCTTTTGTCATTATGATAATCGGAATAATTTTGGGTATAGTAGCTAATATATTACACCTTTTTGTTTACGATTTTCCAATTGATCCAACCTACGTCACATTAGTGTTCCTATTAACTTTTTTATATTTCATCTTTTATATACGAGACGTAAAATTGATGTTGAAAGTTAATGGCAACGATTTTATTCTTAATAACTTAAGGGAAATGTATTTGTTAGTAAATCATCGAGGCGTTATTGCCTCTGCATCCAGTGAATTAATGAATAAGTTTTCTATAAACCTAGATCAAAAACTGACCTTTGCGGACTTTCAAAAAATAATTTCCGAAAAAGCAGTTATATATACAGATTCTAAAAATATTGAAAATTACTATGATGAAAACAAACTGTATTTACACATGATGGAAAAGCATATCAGCTTGCCGTTTTTAAAACATTCAGGTAGGTTCTACTTGTTTTATGATGAAACCAAGAATCAAAAATATATAAACGATATTAACTACGTTATGACCCATGATTTAATGACCAACATTTACAACCGAAATTACTTTGAAAGTTTAGAGCCTGAGATTGAGGCAAACTACCAAAATTATTCTCTTGTAATGTTTGATATAGATGGTTTAAAACAGTTTAATGATTATTTAGGGCATGAAGCTGGCGACCAATTACTAATTAAATTTGCTAACGCTTTAAAAGTAGTTGTTAATAAGTATGAAAACCTCATTCCGATAAGAATGGGAGGAGATGAATTCTTATTAATCGCTCTTAATAAAGACAAAAACGACATAGAAGAAATAATCTACGATTTAAAAATTTTGACTAATGACAAAGATTTATTAAAACATGTTGGATTCTCTTATGGGTACTCGCAAAATAATTATGCAAACAAAACTTTTAAGAGAGTAATGACAGAAGCAGACGCCAATCAATACGCAATGAAAGCGTCTCGAAAGAAAACTAAAGAAGAGTTGGATAGTTACTTAAAATCTATTACCTAGACAAAAATTAAAGTGTATTCGATGAATACACTTTTTCTTTGAGCAAACTAATTAATTTATCATTACATAAATGATATACTTGATTTTACGGGAGTTAAATAATATGCAGACAAATGATTTAAATAAAAATTCGAATATGAAATATCAGAAATTAATAATTTTTATAATTTTTGTTGGTTTTATAATCTATGGGTTTTTAACAGTAATTCTTAGTACAAATAATTTGTACACATATCTTCTTGGTGGAGCACTATTCTTGCTACTTACCGTGGGTTTGATATTTGTCGGTAAAAGCTTAACAAAAGATTCAATGCCAAAAGTATCATTGAAAAATTTTGATTTTGTTTTTGCTTTTGTTGGCGTAATATTAACATATGAACTTAGCAATCTGGTTTCTCTTTCACCAGTATTTTCTTCAGCGTTTATAGGGGTAATTGGTTACTTGTTTTTTAGAAAACATTCTGTAGCCCTTTACTGTGGTTCTTTCGCAGGAATGGTCTCACCGCAAATCTTCAATCGCTATGAGGTCATTGTTTTAGGATTAATCTGTGCAATTATTTATTTGTTGGCAAAAACAATACTAGATGGTTTTGGAGGAAGACTTGGAACTATCGCTTTCGTTTCAACTACCATAGCAACTTTAATTTTTAATAAGGATATGTTACTGCCTGAAGGAACATATAACATAGCATTGGTTTTTGTGTTTGCGGTTTTAGGTTCAGTCATATCTTACTACATGCATCATCATCTAAAATTGTCACCTGTGCTTTCTTCAGCTTTACCAAGTTTATTGTTAGCTGGTTTCATTGATTTTTTGTTACCTGAATATTATGTTTATTCATCTGTATTTTTTATTGCCAGTTTCGTTGGGATGTCAAGCAATAAAGTTATTAAAAATTTGATAAATTCGCTGTTTGTAGGGATTATACTAGGAATAATATTTTTAACTTTTTATAATTACTTTAACGGTTTTGGTGGGAAGATGGGCTTAATGGCTTTGATTTCTGTGACAATTAATTATGCGCTGATAAATATCATCCAAAGCAAGAATAAAAACATAGGAAAACTAAAAATTTCGTTTGATTAGTTGATTTTTGTTTAAAATAAAAGTA
>DIGC01000122.1 GCA_002419445.1 Caryophanales bacterium UBA5732 | reverse complement strand
CTAAATTACATGATTCAGGAATTAAGTTGGTGATGGATTTAGTTATCAACCATACATCGAAGGAACATTCTTGGTTTGTCAGATCCGAAAAAAGAGACGGAAAATATGAGGATTATTACCATTGGGAAGTTAAAAAGAAAAATTGGACTTCTTTTTTTGGGGAAGAAGCTTGGACTTTTTCGGAAAAACGCGGAGAATATTATTTACACCTTTTTGCGAAAGGACAACCAGACTTAAATTGGGATAACGAAAACGTCAGAAGTGATATTAAAGAGATGATTAAGTTTTGGCTTGATGCGGGGGTTGACGGTTTTAGATGCGATGTAATTAACATCATCGCCAAAAACAATGACCATCCGAACGGTAAATTTAAAATTATCTTAAAAGGCAGTGAGCACTATTTTAATAATCCTAAACTTCATACCTATTTAAAAGAACTATATGAAGATGTTTTCTCTAAGTATGATTGCTTTACAGTCGGTGAGACGGTCTTTGTTAATCCTAAAACCGCAACTGATCTTGTGAACCCTGAGAGAAAAGAGCTGAATATGGTCTTTCAATTCGACCATATGGCAGCCGATAATCATTTAATTAAATGGTTTATTAAAAAATTTAAACCTATCAACCTTAAAAAGGCTTTATCAAAATGGCAATTAGAACTAGATGGGTGGAATACACTATATCTAGAAAACCATGATCAAGGCCGAAGCATCAGTCGATTTGGAAATATGAACTATTATTACCAATCAGCGACACTTTTGGCTACAATCATCTATTTTCAACAAGGTACGCCATTTATTTACCAAGGTCAAGAAATCGGCATGACTAACGCTCATTATACGGAATTAAGTCAGTACCAAGATATTGAAACTCATAATATTTATAAACTTGGACGGAAGTTACTATTATCCCATGAACGAATGATGAAAAAAATCAAGTTGATGTCAAGAGATAATGCCAGAACGCCAATGCAATGGGAAGATAAACCGTTTGCCGGTTTTTCTAAAACAAAACCTTGGTTGGAAGTTAATGAAAATTATAAAGTCATCAATGTCAAGAATAGCCAGTCAAA
This sequence comes from Caryophanales bacterium UBA5732, assembly GCA_002419445.1. Lineage (GTDB taxonomy): Bacteria > Bacillota_I > Bacilli_A > Izemoplasmatales > Hujiaoplasmataceae > UBA2289. The sequence goes on along the minus strand of DIGC01000122.1, from coordinate 3,938 downwards.
CCAAAAAACGATTCTAGAATACTATAAAAAAATCATTAAATTACGGCATAAAGAAGAAATCATCGTTTATGGCGATTATCAAGACATTGATTTTAAAAATAAGAAGATCTATGCTTATAAAAGAACTTTGAATGGCCAAGAACTTTACGTTTTATGTAACTTCACCAAAAAGAACTTAAAGATTAAGAAATATGATTTCTTGAAATATGATTTAATCTTGCAGAATTATTCAGAAGTTTCTTCAAAGATTATGAAACCATTTGAAGCGAGAGTATACTTAAAAAAATAAGAAAAAGCAGATCACCAATGATCTGCTGTCTTTTTATCAGTACAATATTTTACATTAGATTTTTTAATTTTAAACGGTTCACAGATATTGGCTATAATTGCATTAGTAACTTTTTCCTTGTCAACTTCAAAAGCTTTAGCGTGTGGCGAGCCTTCAATAATTAAGATATCTTTGTTTTGAACCGGCGAAGCTTCATATAACTCTTTTGCCATTTTCTCCGGTACTGGTTTATCTTTATCGCCGTGAATAATTAAGAAAGGTATTTGCGAGTTTTTAATCGCCTTTAAAGGTGAGATTTTATTAAGTGTAAACTTGTGGAGAATAAAAGTGAAAAATGATATTCCCGGAATAAATATGAGAAAGAATTTTGATTTAATGCTCTCTGCTAAAGTTTTAGAAAAAACGGTGAATCCTGAGTCTAATATCAAGAAGTTGAGGTGCTCTTTTTCTTTAAACTCCGTAACCAACATACTCATGGCCGCTCCCATGGAAACACCATGGAGAAGAATTTTGGAATTTGCGCCATAAGTCCTTAAGCAATGATTAATCCATTTCTTTAGATCATATTTCTCATAATAACCCATCGAGGTAAACTTACCTTCGGAAAGGCCATGTCCTCTAAGATCAATCATTAAGACTTTAAAACCCAAGTCGGAATATAGTTTAGCGATGATAATCATGTCGGTAGCGCAGGATTGATAACCGTGAATGACAATGGCTAAATTGTCGGTGGTCTTATCAATTGAAGGAATATAAAAGCCATGTAGTTTTAAGCCGTCATATGAGTGAATATAAACGTCATCTTTCGGGATGTTTAAAAACCAATCATAGGATTCCTTATAGAAATCACTTTCTTGATTGACCAAAGGCTTTTTTTTGTTTTTGTATTTAACGAATATTTTTTCATAAAAACCATAACTCATGGTAAAATAGATAATAATCAAAATAGCCAAAGCTAGTAAAGTATAATGATACCACTGCATAATAATCACCTCTTACAAAGATATTTTAACATAAAATATAGTCTTTTTTTCTTTAAAATTTAAAACTTAAAAAAATTATGAAAAAACCGCGAGCTAAAGAATGTTTTTGTTGACAAAAGCTGGGGGTTTGTGTATAATACCTTCGTATGATTAATCGCATACCGCACATACTTGGTTTTAAACTTATTGTAAGTACCAACATTTGGCGAGTCTTATAAAAATATAAAGAGGAGGTGCACTGAATGTACGCAGTTATTGAAACAGGCGGGAAGCAAGTAAAAGTTGAAGTAGGGCAAGAAATTTACATTGAAAAACTAGAAGTTGAAGCTGAAGAAACATATACTTTTGATAAAGTATTGATGATCGGTGGCGACAAAACACAAGTTGGAACACCATATGTAAAAAACGCAACTGTTACTGCTAAAGTGATTAAAAATGGTAGGGGTCCTAAAATAGTTATCTATAAATACGAACCTAAAAAGCATTATCATCGTAAAAATGGTCATCGACAACCATATACGAAACTTACCATTACAGATATCAATGTCGAATAAAAGAGAAAGAATAATTTGGAGGTGTTTTAAGTGATACTTAATCTAAATATACTTGAACTTGAGGCGTCCAAGAAAGGTACCGGTTCGACTAGAAATGGTCGTGATTCATCTGGTCGCCGTTTAGGAGCTAAACTATCTGATGGGCAGTATTGCACTGCTGGTTCAATCATTTACCGTCAAAGAGGTACAAAAATTCATCCAGGAGAAAATGTAGGAATCGGTAAAGATGATACATTATTTGCGATGATTAATGGCGTTGTTAAATACGAAAGAATCGGAAAAGATAGAAAACAAGCAAGTGTTTATAATCTAGAACAATAAGTAGCTAAAAGCTTAGTAGAATACTAGGCTTTTTTTTTACGTGATTTCCTTTGTAAAGCAAATGCAAATCTTATTTAGATGTAGTATAATGGTATTTGAGGTATAAAGATTATGAATAAACATATTAGAAACCTGTTTTTAGAAAAATTCCATCTTCAGCCTAATCGGCTTTACTTTGCGCCAGGTAGAGTTAACATCATCGGTGAACACACTGATTATAATGGCGGTTTGGTCATGCCTTTTTGTCTTGATAAAGGAATATATGCCGCAGTATGCAAAAACGATGATTTTGTGATTAACATTTACTCGGAAAATTTTTCTTTACATGGAATAATCAGTCTTGATTTAAACGAAATAGAGTTTAAAAGATTGAATAATTATGGCGATTACCTTTTAGGGGTCATTAAAGAATTACAATCAATGAATCTCGTTATTAAGTCGGGTATTAATATCGTCTTATCAAGTAATCTTCCTGTTGGTGGTGGTTTATCATCAAGCGCTGCTTTAACTGTGCTTTTACTGAAGATTTTCAATGATGAAGATGATTTTAAATTAAAAGATTTAAAAATAGTGGAAATTGCCAAAGCTGTTGAAAACAATTATCTAGGTGTTAATTGCGGAATAATGGATCAATTTGTCATTGTTTTTGGAAAAAATGACAAAGCCGTTTTTTTAAATACTAAAACCTTGGAATATGAGTTGATTCCCCTTAATTTTAACGATTATAATTTCGTTTTAATTAACTCCAATATTTCCCGGAAATTGATAACTTCAAAATACAATGAAAGACAAAAAGAAACTCAGACTGCCCTTGAGGAATTGCAAAAGCATTTTTATATTGAAGATTTATCGGAGATACCGTTCGATATGTTAGATAAAGCTTTAAATTTACTTAAAGACAAAAAGTTAAGAAGACGAGTTAAGCACGTCATAACTGAAAATGAAAGAGTTAAGAAAGTTAAAAGTGTTTTACTTACGAAACAACTTGAAAAATTAGGACCAATCTTAACTGAAGCCCATTATTCTTTAAAAGATGATTATGAAGTATCCACAGAAGTTATTGATGAATTAGTAGAAATGGCTTTAAAATCCGGCTCGTTGGGTTCGAGGATGATTGGCGGAGGTTTTGGCGGTTCGACATTAAACATCGTTTTAAAAGCGAATTTTGATGGTTTTATTCGAGATTTTCAAGATTTATATCAAAATAAATATGAAAAGCCATTTGTATATAGTATAGTTTACGCAAAGGATGGAATTAAGGAAATTGATTAAATTAGCTGTTAAAGACGATTTAGGTAAAATTGCCGATTTAGCGAAAGTCGTTAGAGAAGATATGATTTTAAACGGTTTGAACCAATGGCTGGGTAACTATCCGGGATATGATAATTTTTACCAAGACTTAACTTCAAATGGTCTATTTGTTTATTGGCAAGAAAATGTCGTAATCGGCTCAGTCACAATCTTGGTTGAGAATGAAGTTGCTTATAAAGAAGTTCTCTGGGAAACGAAGAAAGCTTTAGTCGTTCACAGAATTCTTGTCGATCCAAAGTTACAAGGACATGGATATGGAAAAGAATTGTTAAATTATGCAATAAAAATGGCGATTGATCAAGGTTTCGAGGCGATTAAGATCGATACTCATCCTGATAATCTAAAAATGCAAAAAATGTTAAAATCTTTAGGCTTTCTTTACCGAGGTTATTTAGCTTCGATTAATCGTTTAGCCTTTGAATTGGTATTATAATTTTAATGAAGATGAGGAATAAATAATGTTTATAGATGAAGTAAATA
>DIGC01000073.1 GCA_002419445.1 Caryophanales bacterium UBA5732 | reverse complement strand
GCAATCAAATCAGACAATTGCTCGGATGTAATTCCTTTATCTAAAGTATCTAAGACTTTTTTTGAATCTCTAAAAATAAATTTAGCATTTTCAATCACTTCTTTTGTGACCATTTTAAGCAAGACTTGTTCTTCATTCAGATCATCTTGAGTTAATATTAAAGAAGTAAAATCAGCTAGATAAAATGGTTCTCTAGCAACTAGGTCATTGAGTTTAACTCTTGTTACTGGTTCAAATTTTATTTTATAATTACCATTAGGTAATTTAATCTTTACACTTATTCTTGCAAGAATACCAACTTCAACGAAATCAGAGAATTCTGGATCTTCAATGTTTGGATTTTCTTGAAAAGCCAACACTACATGACCATCGCGGTTAGCTTCTGCTTCAGTAATTGCATTCTTCGAGAAATCACGACCTATTTCCACTCTAATATCGGATGCAGGTAGGAAAACAATTCCTCTAACGGCGATAACTGGCAAGTGATCGGAAAATATTTTTTTTGGATTATACATATACCCACCTCTTACATTTTTATTTATCAATATTATTTTACCATAAATAATAAAAAACACCTAATATTTTACAATGCTATTTTTGATAAAATCTTAGGGGTTTTTATGATTAAATTATTGTTTTTTTGCTTATTTATTTGTCTTGATTAGCTGTGGAAACAATTAAATCAAGAGCTTTAGCATAAGCTATTTCTGCGATAATCGCTGATTCAGGTATTGCTTGTTTAGCTTGCTCTAGGGTGACGTTTTGAGATTTGTATTGTTCGACAATTTCAGCATATTTTACTTCAATCTCTTCTTTAGAAGCTGTTAACCCCTCAACTTTTGCAATTTCATTAATCACAAATTGTTCAGATAAAGTTTTTCTAGCTTGTTCTTCTAATTCAGTTTGGTATTCTTCTTCAGTTTTACCCATATATTGTAAATACATCTTAAAATCTAAACCATATTGTTTGATTTGATTCTTAGTATTTTCATTCATGTTATGAGCTTCATCTTTTACCATTTCGATTGGTAGTTCAAATTCAGCATTTGCTGCAGCTTTTTTAACTACAGATTGACGTAGGAATTGTTCGTTTTGTTTTTCTTTGCTAACTCGTAACTCCTCAGAAATATGTTTTTTGTATTCATCAACAGTAGAAACTCCGTCAAGATTTAATTCTTTAACAAATTCTTCATCTAAAGTTGGAACAAGTCTTGTTTTGATTTCGTGAATTTTAACTGCAAAGACAGCTTCTTTCCCTGCTAAAGATTTTTCTTGATAATCTTCTGGGAAAGTAACGACCACATTTTTTTCTTCTTCTGAAGCCATACCAACCATTTGTTCTTCAAATCCAGGAATGAAACTTCCAGAACCAATAACCAATTCATGATTTTCGGCTGTGCCACCTTCAAATTTTTCTCCATCAACAGATCCAGAAAAATCAAAAACCGCTGTATCGTTTAACTCAATAACGCCATCTTCTTTAACAATCATTTCCGCATTTTCTTCAAGTTTGCGGCTGATTTCAGCATTAATTTCAGCATCACTTGGTTCAACTGGCAATAAATCTACTTTTAAGTTTTTATATTCACCTAACTTAATTTCAGGTCTAACAGCTACAGTAACTTTATAAGAGAAATCTTCTCCTCTTTTAACTTTTGTGACATCTAAATCGATTTGTGGTTGGGCCACAACATCAATCTCATTTTCCATAACAGCATCATAATATGTTTCTTGCAAAACATGTTGAATTGCTTCTTCAAATAATGATTCAACACCGTATTTTGTTTCGAATACATTTCTTGGAGCTTTACCTTTTCTAAAGCCTTTAATTGTTACTTTTTCATTTTCAATCGCAAAAGCATGATCTAAACCATGTTCGAATTGCTCTTTAGTTACATGCACTTCAAAATGCACACGTGAACCGCTTAATTTATCAATTATCATCTATAATTCCTCCAAATCTTTTCACTTTTACAATTATAACAAATCTGTGCCAATAAATCAAACTTTTTAGCTTTTAAAATCACTTGCTAAAAATACTTTTAAATCTTGAAGGAATCTTCTTCATTGATTCAACCATAACTCTAGGTAATAAGACAACCGCTTCGCCAAAAGCAAGTTTGCGAATTTGATTCTTTTTCATACCTTTTATATTCATAAATAAATAGTTTCTGGCAATAATCCCGACTCGTAAAGACAAGAGAGCATTCCCTATTCCTTGGGCAAATGATCCGGTGATTGTTTTCAATACGGGGATTTCCGCTAAAACATTAGTTCCCGTATTTGGAAAAATTTCAGAAAAATTCATATCTTCTAAAGTTTCCGCAATAATTGCGGTCGAGAGCACATTAACAGATAATTTACCAAGCGAATAGTAACTTGGTCTAAACCCGCATTTTAGTACTAGGTTTTTTATTAACTTTAAGTTTATCGAAATAACTGCGATTGCATCCAATTTACCGTTTTGAGAAATTGCAGTTGAAATAAAAACCGTTTCTGCGTGAGTAATAATCATTTGGTTAAGTTCTTTCTTGATAGTTTCATCAAAGATTCTTGAAAGACTTTGTTTTAAAACTAATGCGTCGTGCATTGAGTCATTGATTGCTTTTTTATCTTCATCTTTGATGTATTCTTCATTTAAAAGATTTCTAGCCACTTTCTTATACATGGAAAAGTTCTTGCGAGCATTTTCTTCTTCGCTGAATAAATCGTCCAAAGAAAAACTTGGCGCGAAGATAATTAGCGCTAAAGGACGTAAAAACAAAATTACGAATAAAATGATGGAAATGCCATAGAAAGTATATTCCAAGTAAATACTAATTCGGCTTAATCTTTCGCCTAATTCCAAAACCGAGCTAAGAATTATCAAAATCATAAAGAAAACAGCCGCAATACCTAAGGTTATCCAAAAACCTTTACTAATCTTTTTCAAACTTATCCCCTCTTTTCAATCATTTCTAATACTTGAATACGATCCTTTTTTATCTGTTCAATCAGGTCTTCCTTGTTGGAATAATAATATTCGTCTCGCAAAAACTCGATGAATTTAATGCCGATAATTAATCCATATATATCTTGGTCAAAATCAAATATATAAGTCTCTAAAGTGATTTTAGTATCTGCGAAAGTCGGTCTTTTACCGACGTTTGTCATCCCGAAATACTCTTTATCGCCGATGATGACTTTAGTAAAATAAACCCCAAGTTTAGGTAAAAGATAGTTTGTAAAATCTATATTAGCAGTCGCAAATCCAAGTCTTTTTCCAATTCCATGACCTTTGATGACTTTCCCGGTGATAGTATATTCTCTACCTAAAAGAAAATTAGCTTCACTCAAATCACCTTTATCCAAATCGTCTCTAATTCTCGTTGACCCAATCTTAATTCCGTGGTAAGTGATTTCTTTAATCACGACAGTTTCAAAATACGGGGAGGCTAATAAAGTGTCAACTTTTCCTTTTCCCAGATAGCCAAAAGAAAAATCCTCCCCAGCAACACATACTTTGATATTCTTTAAAAATTGTTCGATAAATCCCGTAGGACTATAATTAATTAAATCGTAAGACACTTTCATAACATAGAGAATATCGACATCTAAATTTTTTAGTATTTCAGCTTTATCTTCAACTGAAGTTAAAAAATAGAAAGGTTTTTTTTGCATGAACAACTTGATGCTTTGATCAAAAGTAAGAACACCTAATTTAAAGTTGCGTTCTTTTTTGATGATTTGTCCCCTTTTTATAAGTGCTTGATGAGCTTTATGCAAACCATCAAAAAATCCTAAACAGAGGACTAGATTTTCTTCATTAATTGTATCAAAAAAGTCTAAATACTCAATTCTTAACACCATTTCACCGACATTCTCATAATATTTTTGTCTTCATCATAGTAATAAATCGCTAAAGGTTCACCAGCAGCGTTAAATATGATAGTGTCTGTCTTAATCGAAAAAAAATCAAGCTCAATAAATCTACCATAATTAATATCGTTTTGAATAGAATCATCAACAGTTATTCTTGGTAAATCCAAGTAATCAAATGGGTCTTTAAGAATAACGTCTGAATTTTTAAGTTGATCAATTGTCACGGCATCACTTAATAAGAATTTATTAACCTTTGTCCGTCGTAATTCTGCCAAAGTACCAAAATTCCCAAGTTTTTTACCTAAATCTTTGGCGATTGAACGGATATAAGTACCTTTTGAGACATCAAAAGTTGCTTTAACTTCAATTGTTTTTTCTAAGTGTTTTACCGAAATATTACTGATGCTATAAACTTCAATATCTCTAGGTTCAACATCAGGAGTATCAAGATCTCGTCTTGCTAATTCATACAATTTTCTACCCTGTACTTTAATAGCTGAAAACGCTGGAGGCGTTTGTCTTTGCTTGCCAAGAAAAGAATTTAATACTTCAATAATTCTTTCTTGTTTTATATTTGTTGCATCTAATTCGTTGGTTAACGTGCCAGTTACATCATCCGTATCATATTCTTGCCCAATAATAAAGGTACATTCGTAGGTTTTTTTATCATTGGTAAAATACTTTACTAATTTAGTAGCTTTTCCGATAGCCAAAACCAACACGCCAGTAGCGTTAGGATCAAGCGTACCAGTATGGCCGATTCTTTGTGTACCTAAAGCCCTTCGAGCAATATTTACAACATCATGTGAAGTCATATCTTTTGGCTTATCGATAACTAAAATTCCGTCCATTATTTTCTCTCCTCAGTTATCAAGTTTATGATATCTTCCTCATAAATAGAACCTGACAGTCTATTTACCTCCACTTCATCGATGTAATAGATTAAAGTAGGTACACCATCGACTTTATCAGCTCTTGCTCTAGATCTTTCGATATCAATGTCCCTGAAGACTAAATCAATATCGGTCAATTGATCTTTCAAATCAATGAAACGACGTTTTAAAGCTCGACATTTTCCGCAGTATCTAGCGGTAAAAAATTCAATTTTTTTCATAATCGACCTCACTTAAATTGGAAGACTGTAACTCCAACTCCGCCTTCACCTTCATTACCACGTCGATAACTTTTAACGTGGGGATTTTTCTTCGCATAACTTTCAACGCCTTTTTTTAAAACGCCAGTCCCTATACCGTGAACTATGTATGCGAATTCTAAATTATTCAATAAACAATCGTCAACAAATTTATCTAGTTCAAGCATGGCTTCTTCATACCTTTTTCCATGTAGATCAAGTTCGACTTTAATTGACCGAACAGGTTCAAAAGAAGGATTTCCTTTATAGTCAAAATCTTCGTTTTTATCCTTAGATACAAACTCAATTTCTTCTTTTTTTACAGTTAAAGTTAAAGCGCCCATTACTACTTCGTACTGATTATTTTTCAGTTCTTTGTTAATAATGCCATTTCTTTGATACGACAAAACTTTTACCGTATCACCAACGTTGACACTTTTATCAGTTTCTTTTTTGTATTTTACTTTTTGATAGAATGTATCTTTAACACTTTTCTTTAATATAGCCAATTCATGCTCTTTAAAAGCTGCAGAATTTTTCAATTCGTCAAGTTCAACAATTAAATCTTCAGCTTTCTTTAAATATTCTTCTTGTCTTGCTTTTTGTGAGGCTTCAAAGTCTCTAATAACTTGATTTTGTCTAATTTTTTCCTGTCTTTGAAGAGTAATATACTTTTGCTTTTCTTCTTCTGATTCATGTAATTTTCTTTGATATTCAGAGATATCAACATCCAATTCTAAACTCTGTTTTTCCAACTTTTCAATCAATTTAGAGACGTCAGTATCAAACGACAGCGATATCGATTCAGCTTTTTGACAAATCTCTTCGTTAAGGCCAAGTCTGCGCGCTATTTTAATTGCGTTAGATGTTCCTGGAACGCCAATTTTTAACCGATATGTCGGTTTTAAAGTCTCGATATTAAACTCAACTGAGGCGTTTATCGTGTTGTCTAGATCATAGGCATAAGTTTTAAGTTCAGGATAATGGGTTGTAATCATTGAATATAGTTTTTTTCTTCTTAAAAATTCAATGATAGAAATAGCTAGAGAAGCACCTTCTTTAGGATCAGTACCAGAACCAATTTCATCAAGCAAAACCAAAGAATTATCTCCAGCGTGATCAATGATGCGAATGATATTGGATATATGTGAAGAAAATGTTGATAAGGATTGCTCAATCGATTGTTCATCACCGATATCTGCAAAAATGTTATTAAAACAAATGATTTCACTGTTTTCATTGACAGGAATTAACATACCAGCTTGAGCCATTATGCTTAAAAGCCCTAAAGTTTTTAAGGCAACGGTTTTCCCGCCGGTATTAGGTCCGGTAATGATAATGTGATGGTAGTTATGAAAACTAATGTTATTTCCAACTACAACATCCCGGGCAATAAGCGGATGCTTGGCATTTAGCAAATTAATTTTATCTTTAGTAATTGTCGGCTTTGTAAAATCATTAATTAATGCGTATTTAGCTTTCGCAAAAACAATGTCTAAGTATGTGAATAATTCTAAGTTACCGGCAAGTTCAATTGTATATTCAGCTACTTTGTAGGTTAACATTCTTAAAAGATTGTCTATTTCCGCAGCTTCTTCAACAAAATATCTCGATAAATCATTGTTCATTTCTACACAACTCATCGGTTCAATGAAAACCGATTCTCCGCTGGCAGATTGATCATGAACAATTCCTTTAAAAGAATTCTTGAATTCACTCTTGACAGGTAAAACCAAACGATTGTTTCTAATCGTTATAATTCCATCAGTTAACTTGCTTTGTTCGCTTTTTAACAAACTTTGCATCTTTGAATCAATACGTTCTTCAGTTACGTTAATCTTCTTTCTAATATCCAACAGTTTAGAACTGGCATTGTCGTAAATATCACCCTTTTTATCAATAACTCGATCAATTTCCGTCTTAAGCGGAGCTAAGGTAACAATTCGACTATAGTATTCTTTTAAATAATCAAAAGTCAAATCAAGACTTATGACTTTTTTTACAAAAACAAATGTCCTGGTAACCGCTTCTTGATGTGAAACAATTCGTATTAATTCGTCAATAGATAAAACCGAACCAATTTCAGCTTTTTTAATAATTTCTCTGATATCTAAAACGCCTGTTAAAGGAGTTTGATCATATCTTTGAATAATGGTTTTAGCTTCATCAACTTCAAAAAGCAACCTTTTAATCTCTTCGGCATTAGCTATAGGTCTAATTTCTAAAACCTGCACTTTTCCTAAGTCTGTATGAGTAAAAGTTTGCAATATTTTTAAAATCTTATCAAATTCTAATTTTTTTATCTCTGCGTACATAATCTGTTATCTCCACTTCTTCTATTTTACCACATTTTATGTTAAAATAAAAATAGGAGATGAGACAATGAACTATGTTTTTACTATCGATGAGAAATATCTTGAAAAATTAAAAGAATACTATCATCAAATTCTTATTAAAAGTGATAATCCACAGCACCGTTACTTATTTAAAAGTGATACTCTTACTATTACGGTCTATTATTCCTTAAAAGTAATGTTTCAAGGCGAAGACGCTTTAGATGAATATAATAAATGGGCTATTACTTTAAATCTTGAACCAATTGAAAAAGATGAAGTAATCACTGATTATAACAATCAATATAAAGCTTTAAGGGTTATTGGTTCTGATGAAGTCGGTACCGGTGACTTTTTCGGTCCGGTTGTCGTATGTGCCGCTTATGTTACACCAAACGATGACTTACTGCTGGATGAATTAGACATTAAAGATTCAAAAAAAATAAATGACAATCAAATTAGAATTTTAGGAGAAAAATTAGTTAAAAGTATTTCTCACCATGTACTTATCACCAGTAATGAGAAGTACAATGAACTTGTAGAGAAAGGCTTTAACTTAAATAAAATAAAAGCTTATCTACATAATCACGCTATCAAAAAATTAGTTTCCAAGCATTCTGATTATGAAAAAATTATCGTGGATAAATTTTGTTCGGAAGAAAATTACTTTCAATATCTCGCCAGCGAAGAAACAGTTAAGAATATTGATTTTTTAATTCAAGCCGAATCAATTCACAAGGCTGTGGCTGTAGCAGCGATTATTGCCAGATACCGGTTTTTGTTGGAATTTGATCGATTAAGCAATGAACTACATATTGTTTTGCCTAAAGGCGCAGGGCTTGGAGTTGACGCTATTGCTAAAGTGATATATTTAAAACATGGAGAATCGATATTTACCAAAATAGCCAAATTAAATTTTAAAAACTACCAAAGAATAAAAGAAAAAAAGAATTAGAAGCGACTAGCTTTTAATTCTTTTATTTTCGAGATACTCAGAAAATTCTTTAGGCAATTCGCAGGAAAATTCCAACCATTCTTTGGTTTTTGGATGCGTAAATCCTAATGTTTTAGCATGTAAAAATTGTCCAAAATCATTTGTTTTAGCATTTCCATAAACATAGTCGTTAACTAAAGGGTGATTAATATATTGCATGTGAACTCGGATCTGATGAGTTCTACCGGTTTCCAAAATACACTTTATTAACGTAGAATCGTCAAAAGTCTCCAGAACTTCAAAATTAGTCACTGCCTCTTTTCCTGTAGAGGTTACTGCCATTTTTAATCTATTAGCTTTATCTCTACCGATCGGTGCGTTAATTTTACCTCTCTTGTTATTGATAACGCCCTCAACTAAGGCGATATATTCTCTTTTTGTTTTTTTGCCCTGAAGTTCTTTAGCTAAAATATCATGAGCATAATTGTTTTTCGCAACCATTAACAGCCCAGATGTGTCTTTATCAATTCTATGTACGATTCCCGGTCTAGTTTCGCCATTAACATTCGAAAGGCTATTAATGTGCCATAACAAACCATTAACAAGCGTATCTTGATAATGTCCAGGCGCTGGATGAACTACCATTCCCGACGGTTTGTTGACAACTAAGACATCGTCATCTTCGTATACGATATCCAAATCCATTTTCGTCGGTGTGATTTCGGTTTCACTGAAATCGACATCGATTATTTCAATTAAATCAGATACTTTGAGAGAGTATGATGGCTTAATTTTAGTCTGATTGACAAGAATTTTACTTTCATCTATCAATTTTTTTATAGTTGAACGGCTAAAACTTTCAATTTTATCGGAAAGGAAGCGGTCGATTCGGTCCAGTTTATCAGTCTCCGAAACTAGATATTCAAAAAATAAATCATCCATTAACCTTCACCCGTTTCTTTTCCAAGAAAAATACATCGATAAAAAATAAGAAAATCCCAACGTTAAGGAATGTGTCAGCAAAATTAAAAATATATGACCAGATTCCGTTGAAATCCAAGAAGTCAACTACCGCATGATCTACTTGAACGGCTCTATCAATCGCATTTCCTAAACTTCCGGCTATCAAAAGCGCTAAAGCGATGCGAAAGACAAATAGCTTTTTGTCATTGAAATCACTTTTAAAGAACATATAACCAAAGACTCCTGATGCTAAAACAGCAAAAATTAGAAATACCCAAAAATAATTCGCCGCAGCACCTTCAAAACCACCAAACAACATACCGGTATTTCTTGTGTATGTCAGATGGAAAAAGTTATTGATAATCGGAATTGATTCCCCAGGAGCTAAGCTCGAAGTAATCCATATTTTGCTGCCTTGATCAACACCAATTAATGCTAATATTATAATAATCCATTTAATCATATTATTCTCCTAAACCATCAACATCGGGACAAATACAAAGATGAATAATAAGCCAATTATCAAATATAAAACATCGACAATTATTTGATTATACAAGAATAGAGCTTTGATGTCAGCCTTTGCGTCTGGACGTTTTAAATATAATGCTTTTTTCCAAAAAAGATGAAAAACATAATTCAATAAAATCATAACAATTATAATCAATACAATCCAAGTTGTCAAATAATAGATGTAAACTGAGATTATCTGAGCAATTGCCACTAAAGCAGGGACTGCAAGGAAAAGGTTAAAGACTAGAGCACCATAGAAAGCTGATAATATCTCTTGAATTGAAAAGTCATTTCTTAGATCTTTCCACAAAGTAAAATATTTCTTCATGAGATTACATTCTCCTCGAGATAGCTAACAGGATCAGCAAAATAGTCCAAAGCATCTTGGAAAGAGCCAACCGGCACTAACCATCCACTCGGATCGATTCCGTGTTTTTCACACGCTCGTAAAGCTTCCATATAATTATCATAATAATAATTTTGATCTTTAAAAGGAATAAAGAAAACATCGACATTATTTAAATAAGCCGTCAAGATTTTTTGTTCCGTACCGCCAATATATCCTACCGAGCCGTCATAATTAATGGTTCCTGTTCCTGCGATTTTCAAACCTTGGGTTATGTCTTCTTCAACCAACATATTATAAATTGCAAGTGTTTGCAATAGCCCTCCACTTGGGCCTCCAATATTAGAAGTTTGTTCTGTATACGTCGGGAATGTGTTCTCTTTATTTACTAAATAATATAACTTTAATGTTATCCCGAATTTTAGAGTTTCAGGATCTTTAGTAAGCATTCTTGAGTAAGTGCCTTCATCGTTTTTAAAGAAAAATTCATATGTGTCTGAAAGAACAGTATTAGCACTTATTTGCATAAAATCATCAACTACTATATCATCGTCACCAATCATGTATAAGAATTCATCGCCAAAAGCAATGTCTTGATAATAGGACATATAAGTTGCTTTGCCAAAAACCATAACTTTTTCATAAAAATCAACTGTGATTTCTGAATTATTTTTTAAAGCTTCCTGATAGGCAATGATAACAGCTGCGTTAACACTGGTTTCTTTATCCAGATAACTGATTTGCGAAATTTCTTCATTAGTATAATCAGCGTAAGAACCTGTAAGAACATTGGCATAGTTATAATCGGAAAACTCACCAATCATGAATTGGAAGAAAGTAGGGCGGTTTATAGAGACAATATATGTCGAAGAAATCGTTCCTTCAATTTCCTTGTCGAGATTATAATCAACGTTAATAATGCTGTCTACTTCTGTAATACCACCAGGCGTGTCAATATAGTAACCTATCGGGTAAAAAAGTATAAACATAAAGAAAATATAGGGTACGATTAATACTCTAACATACGGCCAAAAATGTTTTGTTAATTCATTCATTTTTTATCAATCCTTAAATTATAATCTTCCAATTGTCTAACTTTGATTTTTGCCATAGCAAATAACCTCTTTGAAGCTTCAAAAATTGGATCTTGCGGATATTTATGTTCAAGATATACCACTTCTTTGATTCCTGATTGAATAATAAGTTTCGCACACTCGTTGCAAGGATAAAGCGTAACATAGATTCTAGAACCTTCTAAATCAACTGATGAGTTTAAAATCGCATTTGGTTCGGCGTGAACAACATAAGCATATTTTGAACTCAAGAAGTCGTCGCTTTTTTCCCAAGGTAAATCATCATCGCTACAACCGATGGGGAATCCGTTATAGCCAATGCCGACAATTCTATTCTTTTGGTTGACGATACAAGCGCCAACCTGCGAACTGTCGTCTTTTGAACGCATTGCCGATAAATGGGCGACACCCATAAAATATTCATCCCAACCGATATAATCAGTTCTTTTCATCCTAAACACCATCCTTCATTATACAAAATCAAACCTTTATTCAAAAAATTCCTTGTCTAACTCGTCAACCAAGCTTAAATCGATATGGCAATAGCCACATGGATTCTTCTTTAAATATTTTTGGTGATATGCTTCAGCTGGGTAAAATTCACTAGCTTTTTTAATTTCCGTTCTAATCGGTTTTGAATATTTACCTTTAATGTTCTCAATATAGCTTTGAATAAATTCTAAATCTTCTTCTAAATCGTAAAATATCCCGGTACGATATTGTTTTCCAATATCATTCCCTTGTCTGTTGATCGTTGTCGGATCAATAATTTGGAAGAAATGATCAAGAAGATGTTTTAAACTTACTTGAGTTTCATCATAAATAATTTTTACTGCTTCTGCATGAAGAGAACCATTGCATACTTGTTCATAAGTGGGATTAGGAAAGGCACCGTCAATATAACCGACTTCTGTTTCATTCACACCTTTAACTTTGTCATAATAGGCTTGTACACCCCAAAAACAGCCACCGGCTAAAATAATTTTTTTCATTTTTCTTCTCCTATAATATCATTAATTATGTGTGCCGCAAGGTAAATGCCTGCAACACTCGGGCAATAGGCATTAGAGCCTAAAATTTTCTTATCTTGGACTATTGCTGGTACTTCTTCAGAATAAACCACCGGAAAATTCAAAGTATAACCAGCTAACTTAAGTTGTTTTCTTAAGGCTTTGGCCAATGGGCAAACTGATGTTTGATTAAGCGTAGAAATCTTAATTAATTCTGGTTTATATTTGTTAGCAAAACCCATTGAACTAATAAAATTTATTTCATTATCAAGACAGTACTTGGCAATGGCAACCTTGGCAAATATATCGTCTATGCAATCAGCAACATAGTCAAATCCTTCATCTAGTAATTCTCTTATCGTTTCATTATCAGCTTTGATATCGTGAGTCACAAGGTTGATATTAGGATTAATATCTTTAGCGCGATCCGAAAAAACTGATACCTTTTTTTGGTTTAAAGTTGATTCTAAAGCGATTAATTGACGGTTAATGTTAGTGATGTCGACATAATCATAATCAACCACATGCAAAGTTCCAATACCACTTCTAGCTAAAATTTCGGCAGCGTAGGAGCCAACGCCCCCTAAACCGAAGACGATAATTTTCATGCTATTAAGTTTAGCTAATTTTTCTTCGCCAATCATATTCAGCAATCGGTTAAATCTCATATTAACTCCCAGAAAATATGGCTGCGATGCAGCCATTATTTTTTTCTCGAATAATTTAAATTAAAGAACTTACGTCCTAAAGTCAGTAAAATATAAACAAAAACCACCAGCAATAATATAAAAATATTTGCGATATATTGAGGGCTTCCACCTAAATAATTATATAAAACAATAAACCCAAGGATACCAAAAATAGAAATTGTCACCAAATAGTAAAATTCAGAAATATACGTAGCTTTTACTTGACGCTTTAAATGGTCGCGCTTTATAAATAAAATAATTGTCCCGACAATTCCGATTATCCCTGAAACAATGACTAAAATCAAGATATAAATTTTAATATCAAACACTTGTTCAATACCAAAAACATAAGTAAAGACCAAGACTAAAGGAGTGAATAATAATATCGTTCCGTAAAAAACAATCGTATTTATTTCAAACTTCGAATAGATTCTTGGTCGTACTGTTTTTATCATGTAGAAGTCGCCTCGGTAACATTATTTTTCAATTTTTCTTGTCGAAGATCTCTAAAGAAACGATATATCACTCTTATAGATGCGGCAATCGGCGAGGCGAATATTACCCCTAAAGTACCGAATAACGAACCAAAGAACAAAATTGAAATAATGATGACGATTGGATGAATTGACAATTGATGAGACATAATTAACGGTTGGAAAATATTGCCTTCGAAGAACTGCAACACTACATTAACCACTAAAACAAGTAAAGGTCCAGGACCGGATGTAGCAATGAAACTATAGACAATAGGCGGTATGGCCGCAATTAACAAACCGAAATAAGGGATAATGTTGGTAACACCGACTAAAAAGCCAAAGAAGAAATAATATTTTAAACCGATTAATTTATAAACAATTGTAGCAACAGCGCCAAGAACAATCATCAAGATAAGTTGTCCTCGTAAATAAGCTCCGACTGTCTGGTTTAATCTTGAGGCTAGTTCAGCAGCATTCTTTTCATGTTTAGGAGGAATTATTGACCTAATTCTTTCAGAAATTACTTCGTAATCATTTAAATAGAAAATGAGCAATATCGGTAATAATGCAAAAGCCATTAAAAGTGGAAATAACAAATTAGATAAAGAAGCTATTAAATTGGGAACCAAACTATCAACAGTATCAGCGATAACATTTGTTTCATTTATAAATGTGATAATTCGGTCATACAAATCGACACCAAAAATAAATTCGCCTCTTAAATCATTGTTTATATAATCGACGATAATTGGAAAATCATCAGCGAAGAAGTTTCTGATTTCATTGATAATCAGTGGAGTAAGAAAATAAAAAGCGGCGAAAATCAAGCCCACTGTCAAGACGAAAACTAGTCCTAAAGAGAAGCCTCGTGGACCAACGCCCTTTTTTTCCAAGTATTTGATAAGCGGGAAGATAATCAAAGCACCAATATAAGCTAAACCAATCGGAATGATTACAGCTCTAATTGCTCGTAAAATCCAATTCCAGAAATCTTGAAATTGGATAGCTAACAAAACAACACCAAATCCTAAAACGATAATGGCTAAAAATTTGATTATTCTATTTAAAGTCTCATCAGAAATCGGTCTTTTCTTCACTTCATCACATCCTTGACTTAAACAATTATATCACAACTAACAATTTATAAATAGATAGATAAATTAACAACCATCACAACTATCGCATCCACCACCGCAGTGCTTGCCTGTGATTTCATTAACCAAGTATTGGTACAGGTTATCCAGACTAACTTCAACCTGTTCTTTTGTTTCTAATGATTTTACATTGATTACCTGCTTTTTAGCTTCTTCTTCGCCAAATATTAAATAAAATTTGGGATTCAATCGGTCTGCTTGTTTAAATTGTCCTTTTAAATTTTTGTTAAAAAAATCGTAATCGATAATTAAGCCACCATGGCGTAAATCGTTGATTATTTTTAAAGCATCGGTTTGGAAGACATCAGCTAAATTAATAAAATACGCATGGATAGATGACTTTTCTTCAACTGTATTCACAGATTCTAAAGCCAATAATAGTCTTTCTACACCAAAAGCAAAGCCAACAGCTGGTAAATCAGGGCCTTCTAAAGAGGAGTAAAGATTATTATATCGTCCACCACCAACTAAAGTTGATTGAGCTCCAAGTGTTGCTAAATCACTATCGATTTCAAATACTGTATGCGTATAATAGTCTAAACCCCGTACTAAATTCTTATCAATAGCGTAATTCAAACCAAGACTGTCCAAAGCCATTATTACTTGTTCAAAATGTACTTTGGCTTTTGTAGAAAGATAGTCATATGGCTTAGGGGCGTTATTTAAAACTTCGCTACCTTTATCAACTTTACAATCAAGTACACGTAAAGGATTTTCAAGATAACGTCGATTACAGTCTTCACACAAATGTTTTATATTCGGGTCTAAATATGACTTTAAAGCTTTTTGATAATTCTCTTTTGATTCTGTATCACCCAAAGAATTAACCCTCACTTGAACATTCTTGATCTTAAGTGCCTCCAAGAATGTGGCAGCAAAATTAATAATTTCTGCATCAGCCAAAGGAGAATCAGAACCGATTATTTCTGCACCAAACTGATGAAATTGGCGTTGACGACCTTTTTGCGGACGTTCATATCTGAACATCGGTCCATAGTAATAAAGCTTTAAAGGAAGAAATTCATCCGCGTAAAGCTTGTTTTCGATAACTGAACGAACAACACTGGCTGTACCTTCAGGTCTTAGGGTATTCATTCTCTTTCCGCGATCCTCAAAATCATAGGTTTCTTTCTTAACGATATCTGTGGTTTCGCCGACGGAACGATGAAACAACTCCGAAGCTTCAAAAATCGGAGTTCTGATTTCAGTAAAGTTGAAGAGTTTAGAAACATTACGAATAACTTGTTCTAACTCTTGCCATTTCAAAATTTCGTTTGGTAATATATCTTGTGTTCCTTTAATTCTACTAATCATTACCTTATGCTCCTTTTTAAAAAGTCGCCCTTTTAATAAGGACGACGCTTTCAAGCAAGAAAACTACATTATTCAAAGTAGCTATCGCTTACTTGGTTTGTAACATACTCAACTAAGTCCTTGACGTCTCTCATTTCTGTTGCAGCTTCATCAGAAATCGTGATTAAGAACTCGCTTTCTATTTGATTAAATAATTCTAGTGCATCAAGTGAATCAGCACCAAAATCTTCAGCTAGGCCAGCATCTAAAACTACTAGTTCGGGTTTAACGCCTAATTCTTGGATAATCATTTCTTTTATCTTAGCAAAAACTTTTTCTTTCTTTTCCATAATTTCCTCCTGATTTTATATATTCTAATTATATTATTTTTTGTTTAGATAGTCAAATGAGTTTAATCATTCTTTTCGATAATAATCGTTACTGGGCCATCATTTATTAAGGAAACTTGCATACTTTGGCCAAAAAGACCCTCTAAGACTTCCAAACTGTATTCATTTCGTAAGATTTCATTAAATTTTAAATATAATTCATTAGCTTCCTGATAATTTAATGCTTTGGTAAAACTTGGACGATTACTATTAATAACATCACCGTAAACTGTGAATTGAGAGATGGAAAGGATTTTACCTTTTACTTCATCAATCGCTAAATTCATTAACCCTTGATTGTCTTCAAAAACCCTTAATCTAGCAATTTTTCTGGCTACATATTCTATCTGTTTAAGACTATCACCTTGAGTGAAACCCACCAAAAGCAAATACCCTTGATCAATTTTTGACACCAAAATGTTGTTCACAGCTACTTCAGCATGAGAGACTCTTTGAACTACTACTTTCATCTTTTCAAATCCTCTCAATTGAATAGACGTTTTTAACTTTTTGAATATTTACGACAACATTATCTAATTCCAAAACACTGCCAATCTCAATTTTCATTCTGATGATACCTTCTTTAATATCATTCGATTGCGCAGAGACTTGGACAATTTTCGCTTTAGACGAAGTACCGGCATTGATAATTTCAGCCAAAATATTATCCCTGTTTAAAACATTGATTTTTAAGTTAGTCAAATATCTTTTTGTTAAATTATTACCCCAAAAAACATCAATCAATCGATTAGGGTCAAAGGTTTCAAGATTGCGGCATTCTTTGCGATGAACTACTATTCCTGAATTCCTTGTAATGTAACCAAGAATTTCATCACCAAGAATCGGGCTGCAACAATTACCTAATTTGACAGAAGGTTTATCTAAGCCTTCAACAATAATATTTATATCAGAATGCAGATATTGTTTCTTCTTTTCTTGTTCTTTTGAGTATTTCTCTATAAGATCTTGTTCTGTAATTTCCGGTTTTCCGATAATAATATTTATCGCACCGAGAGGCGAAATTACATTTTTACCAATCTCATAATACAAATCTTCTAAAGACTTAACTCCTTTATTTTCAAAGAATTTAATAGCTTCTTTATCGGTAACGGTTAAAGTTAAATGTTTAGAACTGATTTCACGATCTAATTCTTCCTTGCCTTTTTCAATCAAAAATTCTCTTCTTTGTTTATTTAAGAAGTTTTTTATTTTACTTCTTGCATTAGAGGTTTTAGCTATTTTAAGCCAGTTGTCATTAGGTCCTACTGAGTTTGGCGAGGTTTTAATTTCAACTAAATCACCAGTTTTTAATGTGTAATCAAGCGGCCTAATTTTACCATTTACAATCGCACCGACCGTCTTTTCACCGACTTTAGTATGAATTCTAAATGCGAAATCCAACGGTGTCGCACCAGCAGTCAAGTCAATGATTTCTCCCTTTGGTGTAAAGACATAAACATTTGCTTTTAAAATATCATCAGTAAAGATGTCCAATATTTCTTCGTCAGAATCGTTTTCTTCAGTATATTTAATTAATTCTGAATACCATCTTAATTTAGAAGAAACAATATCCTCGATATTCTTTCTTGAGCTCATGCCTCGGCTTTCTTTATATGCCCAGTGTGCAGCAACCCCTTTTTCCGCAATCTCATCCATTTCTTTGGTTCTAATTTGGATTTCAAAGATTTTTCCTTTATTTACAACGGTGGTATGTAAAGACTGATACATATTTGGCTTTGGCATAGCAATATAGTCTTTAAAACGACCAGGAACAGGGATAAATCTGGAGTGTACGATACCTATTGCCTTGTAACAATCACTGATTGAGTTGACAACTATTCTTAAAGCTAAAAGATCATGAATCTCTTCAAAATCGATTCTCTTAACTTTCATTTTATTATATACAGAGTGAATGTTTTTTATTCTACCCTTAATGTCAAATTCAAAATTTTCTTCGGTTAATAACTTATTTAATGCGCTTTCCATCGCTTCAACATCAGCTTCGCGATTGCCTTTTTTATCGCGTAATAGTCTCGCTATCTTTTGATATTCAAATGGGTAAAGAAACTTAAATGATAAGTCTTCTAATTCGGCTTTTAAGCGATACATCCCCAACCGATGGGCAATCGGAGCAAAGACATCTAGGGTTTCTCGAGATATTCTAGTTCGTCTTTCGTCATCTAAAAAAGACAATGTTCGCATATTATTTAGACGGTCAGCAAGTTTCACGAAAATTACTCTAATGTCTCTAGCCATCGCAAGAACCATTTTTTGGTGGTTCTTAACTTGTTGAGCAGCTTTTGACGTTTGGTATTGCAATTGATCTAATTTCGTCAAACCTTCGACAATGTCAGCAACTTCTTCACCAAACAGTTCTTTTATCTCATCATAAGTGGTATCAGTATCTTCTAAAATATCATGAAGCAATCCGGAAGCCAAGGTATTAGGGTCGACTTGATATTCTGCCAAAGTTATGGCTACATCGCGAGGATGGACAATAAATGGTTCGCCTGATTTTCTTAATTGACCGCTGTGTTTTGAATCAGCATAGTCAAAAGCGCTCCTCACAAAATCAAGGTGCTTTGGTTGGGAAATATATTTAGATATCTCCTTCAATAAGGGTTTAAAATAATCAGTTTCAGCCACAACGGCCTCCTTAATACTCAATTAATACTTTGATTGGATATCCAGCAACTTTTTCTCTACCTTTTAAATCAACTAATTCAATCATAAAACCTAACCCGACAACTTTTCCACCAGCAGCTTCAACTAGTTTTATCGTCGCTTCCATCGTCCCGCCAGTAGCTAAAAGATCATCGATGATTACCACGCGATCTCCAGGTTTAATCGCGTCTTTGTGCATACATAGAGTGTTTTTTCCGTATTCAAGTTCATAATCATAAGTAATAACGTCTCTAGGTAGTTTTCCCGGTTTTCTTACCGGAATAAACCCTGCATTCAAGGCATAAGCTACAGGTGCGCCAATGATGAAACCTCTGGCGTCCGGTCCGATAACTTTATTGGCATTCAATCCTCGAGAAAAGTTGGTTAATTCATTGATTGCTTGGTGAAATGCTTCACCATTCCCAATCAAAGGTGTGATATCTTTAAATTGAATACCCGGTATTGGAAAATCAGGTACATTTGTAATATAGTCTGTATATTTCATAATTATTCCTCCAATAATTGCCTGAAATAGGCATTGATAGTATTTATATCACTAGAATAGATAAAAGACATGTGTTGGAATTTATCAATTAATTTTCGATAGCTAGACGAAGCATTTAATTCCGTCTTTAATGATTTTGATTTAACTTGATAGATATTATTACTTCCTTCAATTAAACCTAATTCAGTGAATATTTTCAAGGCTTTAAGATAAACAAATTCAGAAAAGAGATTGAAATTTAAATCATCTAGAGAAAAATGGTTTAGTTTTTCAAAATAAAGGTAGACTTTACCCAACTCTTTGCGATCGATCAATAAATTCAAATTATGCTTTTTGTCTTTAGGTAAAAGAACAACGGTTTTATTTTCTCGGAATTTATCAATAAAATTATCCTCTTCGATGATAAAGGTGTCATTATAAATAATCGCGTTTTCTCTAAGATAAGGAATAATTTTTTCACCGGATTTTCGATAATCAAAGATTTGCACATCTTGGCACTCGATATCTTTAATCATTATTTGCAAACTGTCACGATTGCGATAAGAATTCACATTCAAACCGCCACAAACATCTATAATATCTCCAGAATTAAGATTATAATAAAACTCTAAATTATTGAAGTCAAGAGCATCTATTAAATAACCGTCGATTTCTAACTGTAATTTAGTGTGTTTGTCATTAAGAATTTGTTTTCTTAGCACTCGTAAATCTCTTAACACATAAGATGCAGTAAAGAAAGATTTATCTTGGATATTCTTTATAGTCTCAATCTTAACATCAGGTAAATAGACTTCCAAATCAGCTTTTATTATCGGTTTTGATACTTTGATTTCTTTGGCGTTTAATCGTTGTTTAAAGATTTCCAAGTTCGCTAGATCAATTTGTAGTCCAGCCGCCTGAGAATGACCTCCGTATCTATCTAGATATTCCGCGTTTTCATTAAGCATTTCTAAAATGTTGGCATCTCCATAAGATCTCGCTGAGCCTTTACCTTTATAATCTTCATCAATTGTGATGACTATTGTTGATTTTTGATATTTTTCAACAATTCTTTGGGCACAGATTCCAATTACGCCTTCATGGAGTTTATCAGAGGCAACAACAATCACTGAATCGTTTGGATCAACCAGTTCTTCACAAATTAAAAAAGCGTCTTCTGTCAGTTTTTTTCGTAAATCATGATTCTTTTCAATTTCTAAAATCAGATCATTTGCTTGTCTTATATCATCGGTAATTAATAGTTCAATTGCTGCTTTGGCTTTATTTAATCTACCGCTGCTATTAATTTTAGGAGCGATTTTAAAAGCGATGGCTGTGACATTTATAATCTCTAAATTGCTGAATTCGATTAATTTTTTTAAACCGATATTTTTGGTGTTTTTTATTCTTTCAATACCTAAATTGACCATGGCTTGATTTTCGTCTTCTAAAGGCATCAAATCAGCAATCGTTCCAACCATAACTAAATCCAGCAGGTCGTCGAGATCATCGTCTAAAAGCGCCGATGCTAATTTATAAGCGACCATAACTCCAGCAATTTCCGGAAATGGATAGTTTGGACTTAATTTGGGATGAATAATACAAAAAGCATCAGGTAGAATTTCACTGGGTTCATGATGATCAGTTACGATTACGTCAATCAACTCGTCTTGAAGTCGTTTAACTTCATTAGCGCAAGTAATGCCATTATCGACAGTGATAACCAGTTTAACGCCAGTTTTTATGATTTCACTAACGGCTCTGTCATTCAAGCCGTAACCTTCATTAAAGCGATCGGGTAAATCATATTCAACTAAGGCATTAGCTTTCTTTAATGAACGATATAAGACGGCAATAGCACTAATGCCATCACAATCATAATCGCCAAAAATCATAATTTTCTCTTTTTTCAAAATTGCTTTTTTAATTCTTTCTACAGCTACTTCCATGTGTTCCAACAAGTAAGGATTGTGGAGTCGTTCTTTTCCCATTGAGAAAAAAGACTCATAATCAGAGATATTGCGATTTTTTAATAAGGTTTTAAAAATCTCCGTATCACTGACAATTCCTTGTGCTTGTAATTCCCAAACGTATTTACTCTTAATCAAACTCAACAACCCCAATTCCCTAGTTAAAATTTAAGCGATATATCCATTGATTTATATGAATGTGTCAGTCCGCCAACACTGATATAATCAACGCCAACTTCAGCTACTGATCTGACTCTTTCTAGAGTCATATTTCCGCTAGCTTCAATTTTTTTAATCTTATTATTGATAATAACGCATTCTCTCATCATTTCATTAGTCATGTTGTCTAACATAATAATGTCGCAATCACTCGATAATGCCTCTTTAAACTGTTCAATACTTTCAACTTCAACTTCAATTTTGTAGTTTTTACCAATGGCGTTTCTAACCTTTTCTACTGCTTCCACTATCGAATTTGCGGCTTTTAAATGATTGTCTTTTAACATGACCATCTCCGAGAGATTGAATCGGTGATTCGTTCCCCCGCCATCTCGAACCGCTTTTTTTTCAAGAATTCTCAATAAAGGTGTGGTTTTTCTTGTATCCAGTATTTCCGTATCAAATCCCTTGATTTCCTCAACAAACATTCTAGTCATCGTCGCTATACCAGACATTCTTTGCAGAAAATTCAGACCGACTCGTTCGGCTTTTAAGATTGATTTAGTCAACCCTGAAACGGTGGCGATTATTTCGCCCTTTTTTACAACCGCACCATCATACTTTAAAACCTTGAATTCTGTATCTTTGTCTATTTGATAGAAGACTTCCCGGCAAACGTTTATTCCCGAGATAATGCCATCTTCTTTAGCGATAAATTCACCGGTAGATTGTTCATTGCTAAATAGATACTCGCTAGAGACATCAATTTTGGGAATATCTTCGTTAATAGCGTTTTTTACAAGGCTTTTAATGTAATCATCCATGTTATTCACCTAAATTCATCTTGATTTGTCCTTCAAATTTCTGTTTGGCTTCTTTTTTGATAATTTTTACCCATTTAGCATTTCGACCAACATTAATAGCTCTGATGATATTAGCGTCTGATAACCGTTTTAAAGTTCGGTTAATCGTTGAATCGGAGATAGAAGGATGTTTAGCGCGAATATCTTCTTTGGAAAAGACATCAGGTAATTTATTAATTGTGTTCTCGATATAGTCTGTTTTGTTTATTGACAAATCTTCATCGTATTGATAGTCCCTCGAAACTTCCTTAAGTTCCACATAAAAACCATTAAAAATATTAATGAAAAAATTCATTAAAGGCATCAAATCAGGAACGCCTTGTTTGCTTTGAATGCTGATACGATTAAAAATTTCTTGATAATCGACTTTATAAAGATTTAATCTTTGAAAGAATGATAGGTAATTAGCTGCTTTAAAATGATTTTCTACCATTAAAATATAGAAAATTAGTACTCCTAAACTTTCGTTATATGGCATTTCGAAAACTTCCATATTGATAAAATCAACCATGAAGTTCAAGTATAGAAAAATCGGTTCGATAACTTTATCCTTGTTTACTGATTTAAGTTCTTCTAAGTATTTTTCTAGTTCCTCACGCATCGAAAAAGATTCGGATAAAAACATCCCTTTCTTTTTGCCGAATTTACGGTACTTTAGTTTTTCTTTACTTAACACGCCGATAAACAATAAGTTAAACAAATCATTGATTTCGCCTAAATGCAGATTAAATGGTTCAATGTTTTCGACATGTATTCTGCGAAAAATCATAATTAGGTTTTTGTACAATTGTTCTGCCTTATTGTTAGCGACAGAGGAATCTAACAATAATGTTCGGTAGCGATTTTCGCGAATTTGAAAATCGGCGGAAAAAAAGATTTTGAAAAAATACTCGGCATTTTGATTAGCTACTTCATTCTTAATATAGCTAAGATTCTTTTGAAAGATATCTTCATACAGCTGGTTTTTTCCCATCTCATAATAGAGTGACGTAGTATTATTGAAAACTTCATGAGTAACGAGGTTAACTTTAATTTTTTCTAAACACCTCATATTCATTTCCTCCTTTTTAAAAATTTTATTCGATAAAACCGATAAGTTTATTAATAAAATCTATATCCCATTCAAGGGCAAATTCATACCATGTAACATTTGATAAGTCAGCGAAATCAACATATCCTTCCATATCACTGAATTGTTGAGAATCTTCATACCAATGACTGGAAATTACAGAAGAAACGCCAAAACTTCTACCGACAAAAGCGCCCAAATGGTAAGTCCCGTCTTCTTGAATAAGTCCATTAATTTCACCAATAACGACTACATTTTGGATATCGCTATGCCAATCTTCGCCAATCAATAATCCGACACAGTTTTCTTTGCCGTCGGAGACAATATCAGTAGCTGAAAAATTATCATAAAGATATCCGAAATAATTATAACCTATTAAACCGCCAGTATACAGAATATAGTCGATAGCTTGGGAGTTAATTGTTGAATTAGAAATATTATTATAGACGGCAATATTCAATGCGATTCTTTCTGCTTCATAACCTGAACTTAAACCGCTATAATTATGCCCGATTAATCCACCTACTGCCGCACTAGAATTATTGGCTACAACGTCAATTGTCGAATCGGCTAAATTGTCGTAGACTCTACTGTTAAAACTTTTACCGATTAATCCACCGGCAAAAATCATTCTCTCGCCAACTACATTAATGATTCCAGAAGATTGATTATTGTTGATAATAACCGGAATAAAATTTGCGATTGCAGAACTTTCATCCATTTTCACAGACATTCCGACAAGAAGGCCTACATAGGTATTTGATCTTGTGTTTTCAATTTGAATATTCCCACTAACTTCAATATTATATGCATGCCCAGATATCGCTCCTGCTAACCCACCGGCAAAAGTGATTAGTTTAGCTTCATAATCTATTGCAAAGTCAATGATTTTTAAATCATTAACTTGCCCATTGACATACCCAAATAATCCATTATACTGATTGTCGATTGAAATGGTTAAGTTAGATATGGTCATGCCATTACCATCGAAGTTGCCAAGATAAGGTTCACGATATGTGCCCAGCGGCACCCATTCTTCACCAGTTAAATCCAAGTTATTCATCAAAATATAGGATTTGTTCATTTCGATATTTTTTAGTTCTTCGACAGTTGTTATTTCCAAATAGTTTGTTGTATCAACTAGTACCAGCTCTGCCGTTGTCGTTTCTGGAGTAAAATTACAACCGATGAGAGTTGTTGATAAAAATAAGATTAATAATATTTTTTTCATATATATCTTCTTCCTTTTAAAATAAGGTTTGTTGGACAACAAAGTCATCTAAATCTTCATCTTCTTTGTCTTCTATATCTTCTTTATCTTCCTCAATCTCATCGTCTTCTTCATAAAAACGACTCTTTGTGGTTCTTTCTTCTTCGTTAACTATTTCTTCAGAATTAGATCCAGATATGATTTTAGCTAATTCGTTCATAACTTCATTATCTTCTTCGACTTCTTCAGTTTCAACAACATCAATCAAATCAACTAAAACGTTCTTATTTTCATGATAGTTATTGATTTCGATCATGACTTTCAAAGGTTGATGCGCCTTCTCTAAATAAGGTATTCCATTTTCAAAACGATCTGGTTTTAATTCCGAACCTTTAATCGTCAAAACACTATTTTTCGCTAACAATCGAACTGTTAAACAATCTTTTAACCTGAAAATATTTTCGGCACTCATGCCAACAAAACGATAAGGATTACTTTGAACTGTTTTTAAGTAGCGTTTTCCTTTTGCCGGACGGTGACTATAATCAATATTTGCGACAAACTCTCTTTTTAAACCGCCTCTATTTGTCAACATTAATATTTCATCTTTATTGATGTTGGTAGTGAACTTTGCACCTACGACCTTATCATCGCGAAGGTTAATGCCTTTAACGCCTTTGGCATTTAAGGATTGAATCGCAACCTCTTCTAGAGGATATTTTAATAGAAAACCATTTTCGGTTGCGATGACTATGTCTTTATCAAATGTTTCTCTTAAATCGACACTCACCAATTGATTTAAACGATTTGCAGGTAAACAATTAAAAGATCGATTAATTCTTGTTTTTTGGAATTCTGAGAGCAATACGCGTTTTATCTGGCCGTCTTGGTTAGCGACTAAAATATCTCTTTCCTCATCAAATTCATCAACTACCAAATAATCGATAATCACTTCTTTATCAACTAATTGTGCATAGTTACCAATGTAATCACCTAAATCGCGATATTTCAAATCTGGGACTTTATGAACGGGAATTGCGATAAAATTACCGAAATTAGTAAAGAAAAGCAACGTGTTTCTAGTGTTAACTTCAGTCTGTTTAAGAATAATGTCGCCTTCTTTTAAACCAGTTTCAGTAGTGGTTGCTTGATATGATTTCAATGATGATCGTTTGATATAGCCGTCTTTTGAAATTACAAACATAACGTTTTCGTTTTCAATCAATTCTTGTTCATCAATTTCTACTTTTTGAATTTGACCAGAAATAACTGTTCTTCTTGGAACCGGGTAAGCATTTAAGATTTCTTCAAGTTCTTGAACAACAGCGTTTTCTAATTCAATTTCATTACTAAGTATTTTTTCTAATAATCTTATTGTTTCACTTAGTTCTTGGTTTTCTTTTTTCATCTGCGTGACATCCGTTGTAGACAAACGATACAATTGTAAAGAAACAATGGCGTCAGCTTGAACTTCAGTAAATTCAAAGCGATTAATTAAATTGTTGATGGCGTCTTTTTTTCCTAGAGAACCTCTGATAATAGTTATGACTTCATCAAGTACAGAAACCATTTTCAAGAAACCAAGTACGATATGTTGGCGTTTTTCTGTTTGCGTTAATTCATAATTAGAGCGATTTCTTATCATTTCTTTCTGATGTTGGATATATTGAGTTAAAATTTCATCAATGGATAATAATTTTGGACTTCTTTGGCTAATAGCCACAAGATTATAATTATAAGCAACACTTAAATCGGTGTTTTTATATAAATAAGCGAGAATGACTTCAGAAGAAATCTCTTTCTTTATTTTAATGGAGATTCTAATACCTTCTCGATCGGATAAATCGTTGACTTCCAAAATTCCATCAATTTTCTTTTGTAAACGAATTTCATCAATTCGGCGTACCAAATCAGCCTTATTGACTTCATAAGGTATTTCCGTTATCACTAAAGAAGTATCGTCTATTTCCGCTTTAGCTTTAACGACAATTTTACCTTTTCCGGTCATAAAAGCTTTTCTTATTTCCTTAGTGCCTTCAACTATAGCGCCAGTAGGAAAATCAGGCCCGGGGATGATTTTTATTAAATCGTCGATATCAGCCTGTGGATTTTTAATTTTATAAATTGTAGCGCGTAAAACTTCGCTTAAATTATGCGGCGGGATGTTAGTAGCGTAACCAGTAGCCATACCTTGAGCACCATTTACCAAGAGGTTAGGAAACTTAGCAGGCAAAACCACAGGTTCAAGTTCACAGTCATCAAAATTAGGGACAAATGTTACTGTTTTTTTATCGATGTCTTTTAATAGAGCTTCAGCGAATACCGTAAGTCTAGCTTCTGTGTAACGCATCGCTGCAGCAGGGTCGTTATCGACGGATCCGTTGTTTCCGTGCATATCGATTAAAAGGGTACCTAATTTCCACTGTTGAGACATTCTTACCATCGCATCATAAACGCTTGTATCACCGTGAGGATGGTATTTACCGATGACTTCGCCAACAATTCTCGCACTTTTTTTGTAAGGTTTAGTTGACCCCATACCAAGTTCGTTCATTGCAAAAAGAATTCTTCTTTGCACTGGTTTTAAACCATCTCTAACATCAGGAAGAGCTCGGTCTTGAATGATGTATTTTGAATATCTTCCGAATCTTTCACCAACTAGTTCTTCTAAATTTATCGGAATAATTTTTTCTTCTAGATATTCATCTAGTTTCTTTTTAATTGATTTAGCCACCGATAACACCTTCAATCATAAAATCATCATCTTCGTTTTCAAAAGAAACATTAGCATCAATCCATTCTTTTCTTGGCTCAACCTTATCTCCCATTAACACGGAAATGCGTTGATCAGCTTCAGCGAAATCCTCAATTCTGACCTGAATCAAGGTTCTAGATTTTGGATCCATGGTTGTTTCCCATAATTGGGCGGAATTCATTTCTCCAAGACCTTTATATCTTTGGATTGTATATGTTTTATATTTTCGACAAATCGCTTCCCTTTGTTCCTCATCCCAAGCATAGGTAAAATCCTTCTTACTGGAAGTGATTTTATAAAGTGGCGGTTGAGCAAGATAAAGTTTACCTGATTCGATTAGTTCTGGCATATATCTAAAGAAGAAAGTGATTAATAGCACTTGAATATGCGCTCCGTCAGTATCGGCATCGGTCATGATGATAACTTTATTATAGTTTGATTTTGTTACATCAAATTCGCTGCCAATTCCAGCACCAATCGTGGAAATAATCGTTGAAATTTCTTCGTTTTTGAAAACCTCATCCATTCTTTGTTTTTCTGCGTTTATAACTTTTCCTCTTAAAGGCAAAATTGCTTGAAATACTCGGTCTCTACCTTGTTTGGCGGAACCCCCAGCAGAGTCGCCTTCAACTAAGAATAATTCCTTGATTTCACTATTTTTGGAACTAGCAGGAGCTAACTTTCCTGAAAGAATAGTTTCACTTTTTTTGATTTTCTTTACTAATCTAGCATCATCACGAGCTTTTCTAGCAGCTTCCCAAGCGTTTCTCGCATCAAGAGCTTTTTCAATTAAAGTGGAAGCAATTTTTGGATTTTCAGTCAAATAAACATTAAGTTTATCTGAAACAACAACTTCAACGGCAGGGCGTGCTTCCGGTGATCCTAATTTATTTTTAGTTTGTCCCTCAAATTGCAAAAGATTTTCCGGGACTCTTAATGAAATTATCGCAGTCAAACCTTCGCGGACATGTGTCCCTTCCAGAGAAGCATCTCGCTCTTTCATTAAGTTCATTCTTCGAGCATAATCGTTAAAAATCTTCGTAAAGGCTGATTTAAAACCCGTTTCATGGGTCCCGCCGTCTTTTGTTCTGACATTGTTTACGAAAGAAATGATATTTTCATTAAAAGCTTTTGTGTAACCAAAGGCAACTTCTACTTCAATTTTTGATTGGGTTCCATAAAAATAGACCGGTTCATGAAGCGGACCTTTTGCTTTGTCAATATATTGCACATACTCTTTGATACCTTTTTCATAAACAAAGGTTTGTCTTTGTTTTGAACGATAATCAATTAGGTGCATTTTTAAGCCTCTGATTAAAAAGGCGCTTTCTCTAATTCTTTCCTCTAAAGTCTGATAATTGAATAAAGTGGTTGAAAATATTTTTTGATCTGGTTTAAACCAAACCTCAGTGCCTGTTTTTCGGGTTTCGCCAATGATTTCTAGTTCCTTAACCTTTTTACCGCCATCTTCGAAACGCATCATGTACATTTTGCCATCGCGATGAATAGTAACTTGCAAAAATTCACTAAGGGCGTTTACAACTGAAGCGCCAACACCGTGAAGTCCACCAGCAACTTTGTAAGCTCCATCGGCGGAAAATTTACCACCAGCGTGTAATTTGGTAAAAATGACTTCAACACCTGTCACACCAGAAGAGTGTAAATCCACGGGCATCCCTCGGCCATCATCAGTCACAACAATCGAATTGTCTTCTTTAACTTCAATTTTTATTAGGGTGCCAAAACCCGCTAAAACTTCATCGATGGAATTATCAATGATTTCCCATACTAAATGATGAAGGCCTCTAGTGTCCGTAGAACCGACATACATTCCTGGTCGCTTTCTGACAGCTTCTAAGCCTTCTAAAATTTGGATGGATTTAGAATCATATTTGTAGTCTTTTATGTCCATAATCTCGCTCCTTGATAAGTCTATATTTATTATAACAAATTTTAGTAGTTTTATCTTTATTTTTTCATATTTTTTTGGTATAATCTTTAAAAGTTGGAGGTATATCATGTTTAAATACTTATTTATTTTAATAGCCTATCTTATCGGATCAATTCCGTTCTCATATATCATCGGAAAATACGTAAAGAAAGATGACCTCCGTAAACATGGAAGCGGCAATTTAGGTACTACCAACGCTTTTAGAGTTTTTGGCGCAATCATCGGTGTAGCAGTATTAATCCTTGACACCTTAAAAAGTGGGCTACTGGTTTTAGCGGTTAGTAATAACTGGTTTGAAGTCGATATGTTTCACCCGTTGATTTATGGTTCAATCGCAGTAATTGGACATATTTATCCTGTTTGGATGAAATTTAAAGGCGGTAAGGGTGTGGCTTCTTCTTTTGGAATGCTAATTTTCTACTTCTGGCCGATTCCGGTTTTATTATTACCAGTATTCATCGTAACCGTCGCTATTTCAAAATACGCTTCACTGGCATCAACAATCGTCACAGTCTGCGCTTTTCTTACTGGTGTAATTTTATTTATATTTAATGTTCAACCTGATGTTATCGGAGTTGAGTACTTGATAATCACCGGATTATTAATGTTATTAATCATATTCAAACACCGCACAAATTATGTCAGAATTTTTAAAGGGACTGAAAACAAAGTTAGTTTTAGAAAGAAAAAAGTGTAAAAAAATATGGTTCCATAACGGAACCATTTTTTATTTATTTTGTTGCATCGAAGCCATGACTTGTCTTACTTGTTTTTCAGAAGGTTTTCTACCCATCTGAGACATCATTGCTCTGATCATTTGTTCATTGATAGGTGGGTTTTTTTCAAGATATTTTTTAAAATAATTTCTTGCGATAAAAAAGCCACTAACAGCACCGCCTAATAGCGCTACTACTATTAAAACAATTGCTAACCATAATTCCATCCTAATCACACCCCTTTAAACAACATAGATATTTTATCAAAGAAAAGCAGGTATTTCAAGAATAATATTTTAATAGTTAAATTTTTATTTTATATTTACAAAAATTGATATCGTTGTTAAAATATATATGTATATAAAAGTTTCTTAATAAGGAGGAAATATAATGCCTAGAGTTATTTTAGACACTTGCATTGCTTGTGGAACTTGTAAAGAAAATTGTCCAGTAGATTGTATCGCTGAAGGTGATATCTACGTGATTGATCAAGACGCTTGCATCGATTGTGGTGTTTGTGAAGCAAACTGCCCTGTAGATTGCATCGTTATCGCTGACTAAATAAAAAAATAACGGAAAATTCCGTTATTTTTTTTTATTACTATTTATTTTTTAAAATAAGAAGAGAGCTTTTCTAATGATTCTATAAGTAATTCATCTTTTTCTAGTTCTAAATCAAGAAAAACAGAATCAATCATCTCTTTATGAAAAGCATCATGTTCAGATAATACATCAAGAGCTTTAGGAAGTAAGCCAACAACTACTTTTCGGCGATCTTCACTATCTCTTTCCCGTGTAACGTAACCTTTTTGAAATAAGGTGTTAATTGAAGTTGTTAAAGAACCGATAGTAATACCTAATTTTTTTGCGACATTAGACATTGTTGGTTCATCAACAACTTTGATTGCTTCAATAACATGAACTTCACTCATCGATAATTTGATACCTTTATCTTTAAGGTTCTGTCCTTCAATCGCTAAAATACGGTTAAATATTTCAACCAACAATTCATTGATTACTTCTCTAGATTGTTCTCTGTTATACTTTTTCAATATATCCTACCCCCATTGTTCCAGGTCCGGCATGACACCCGACCACTGGAGTTAATGGAATTAGTAATATGTCAGTTAACCCTTGAGTTTCTAACTCATCTTTTAAATCAAGCATTTCTTCCATATTGTTGGTATATACTATAAACGAAATTACGTTCTTGCCTTTAACCTCACTTAAAATTCTTTGTTTTAGTTCTTCTCTCGCTTTAGTAGTTGTGCGGATTTTATCAAGAGTTACAACTTTTCCATCTTTACTGATATGGAGTAACGGTCTAAGTTTTAACAATGAACCAAGAGCTCCAGCTACACCAGATAAACGGCCATTTTTAACTAAATATTTTAAAGTATTAACTGTAATATACACATGATTGTTATCTCTAATCTTATCTAATTGCGCAACAATCTCTTCCATTGATTTACTTTGATCAGCCATATTTTTGGCAGTCATAGCCATAAAAGATTCCACATATGTAAGAGATAAAGAATCATAGACAATTACATCAATGTCAATCATTTTAGCGGCTAAGATAGCATTTTGATATGTTCCGCTTAACATTTTGGAGATTGTAATAATAAGTAATTTATTATATCCAACTGCTTTCATTTCCTCATACATTTCCAATAATTTACCAGTTGAGGTTTGAGCGGTAGAAATATCCAAATCCGGATTTTTTTCTAAAAGAGCATAAAAATCGTCGCTACTAATATCAACAAAATCCTCAAATTCTTTACTACCAATATTTAGTAGTGATCTGAATTTTCTAATTTCCTTATCATGTACTAAGTAATCAATACCTGAATTTCCACAAACTGCAACTCCAATTTTTTCCATAAATTTCTCCTAATGTAATTTTAATTTCAAATTATTTGAACTTCAAAATATATTTTAACATGAGTACTAATTTATAGCAAGAAAAAAGAGCAAAATTTTTGCTCTTTAATAATTCTTATAAGGGTTTGTATCTACTTTAGATTTTATAAACTCAATTTCTTTAAATTGTATTGATAAATCACGAGCAACGGCATCAACAAAGATAATTTCGGAGTGGTGTCCAATATCAATAACTGTTATGCCAATACTGTCGGCGTCAAGTGCAGTGTGATATGTCACGTCACCAGTCAAATATACGTCGCAACCTCGGAATTTTGCTTGATACATATGCTTTGACCCGGATCCTCCAGAGATACCAACTCTTTCAATTTCTTTGTCATCGTTACCAATAACTTTGACACTTTCAAGATTAAGTTTTTCTTTTAAATCTCGAATAAAAGCTTTAATGTTAAGTTTTTCAATATCACCATATCGACCAATTCCATCTATTTCATCTAGTAATCCCACGTTTTTTAAACTCAAAATTCTTGCGAATTCGTCATTCATTCCGCCTTGAGCTAAGTCGTAATTTGTGTGAGCTGAATAAACAGTGATATTGTGTTTTATAAGATTTTTTAGAATCCAACCTCTTGGAGTATCAAAAATGATTTTATCTACCGGATTAAAAAGTAATGGATGATGAGATAAAATCATATTCACCTTCTGTTCGATAGCTTCTTTGACAACTTCTTTAGTTACATCTAATGTAATTAGAACTTTTTTTGCGACAATATTTAACGTTCCAACTTGGATACCTACATTATCCCAGTCATATGCCAATTCTTTGGGAAACTTTGTTTCAAAATATTTGATAACGTCCACAAGATTCATGAAATGACCTCCTCTAGTAGTTTGATACGTTTTTTAATTTCAATTTTCACTTCTTCAGTTTTTGCTTTGTTATAACCGTATTTGAGTTTCATTAACAATTTATTAATCATTTCGATAAATTCCGAAGATTTTTCTTTTATAATCAAAGGACCGAATTCTTTTTCTAGTTCTGATAAATCCATCTTTCCTTGAGAAAGAACCATCAATTGGTAATACTTACTATTTTCTTTGATTAACTCTTCGTATTCAATCTTCCAGGAGTTATCTTGTAAATATTGACGTAATAAATAGTTTTCCGAATTCGCACTCAAAATCAGTCTTTTTACAAAAGTTAAATCTGCGTTTTCCAAGATTTGAATGATCAATCTACCGCCCATACCCAAAACACTCACGACATCAATGTCTTTGTGCAAATAACTCAGTCCATCGGCTAATATTGGAAAAACTAAATCATTTAGATTCGCTTTATCGATACTTTTTTTTGCATTCTCTATTGGACCGATTTTATTATCGGAAGCAAAAGCTTTTTTAACTAACTTATTTTCAACACAAAAAATGGGTAATTTAGCGTGATCAGTACCACAATCAGCTAAAAAGTTGTAACCTTTTATGTATTTGCTGGCAGTTAAAAGCCTTACAGATTTCATTGATTGGATCCGTGATGGAAATCCTTTAATTTCTTGGAACGATTTGGGCTTCTGAGTTTTCTGATAGCTTTAGCTTCAATCTGTCTGATTCGTTCACGAGTAACATTAAATTCCTTACCCACTTCTTCAAGAGTACGACTTTTACCGTCAAGTAATCCAAAACGCATTCTCAAAACTTTTTCTTCACGATCTGTCAGCGTTTCTAAAGCAGCATCTAGTTCTCGTTTCAGCATTTCTTTAGAAGTGAATTCGTAAGGCGTTAAAATATCGTTATCTGGAATAAAATCACCTAAACTTGAATCTTCTTCTTCACCAACAGGTGATTCTAGAGAAATCGGTTCTTGGGCTGTTTTTTGAATACTTTGAACTCTTTCTACTGTGATTCCCATTCTTTCAGCAACTTCTTCAATACTCGGTTCTCTTTCTAACTCTTGAGTTAAAGTTCTTTGAGTTCTTACCATTTTATTAATGGTTTCAACCATATGAACAGGGATTCTGATTGTTCGCGCTTGATCGGCAATTGCTCTGGTAATTGCTTGTCGAATCCACCATGTTGCATAGGTAGAAAACTTGTACCCCTTGGTATAGTCAAATTTGCCGACTGCTTTCATCAAGCCCATATTGCCTTCTTGAATTAAATCAAGAAATTGTAATCCTCGAGAAACATATCTTTTAGCAATTGAAACCACTAACCTAAGGTTAGCTTCAACTAATTTTTTGCTAGAAAATTCGCCTTTTTTAAAGATATCTTCATATTCAGCCATTTCTTCTGGGGATATTACATCACCGACTTTTAAACGATAATCATATTCTTCTCTGACTTTTTTCGCTCTGTCGATTAAAGTAGCTAATTCGTATTCTTCTTCACCGTTCAGTAAGTCAACTCTACCAATTTCTTTTAAATACATCCTCACCGGATCGTCAACTTTAATTGAGACTGAAGAATCAAAAACTTTTTCTTTCATTAATTCTTCTTCGATTTCACGAGAATAATCTCTCATCATATCGATATCTTGAGGTTTAATGTCGTCGTCAGTTAAATCTTCTAGACTAATTTGATTTTGATCCTCTTCTTCGTTTTTGATAAAATCAAAGATTTCATCAGGTAAGATTCCCCTTGTTCCTAAATCTTTAATTACATCTGCGAAAGCTGAATCTGACTTGCGAATGTTTTGAAAAATATCTTGAATTGTGAGTTTTCCGTTTTCTTGGTGAATCGCCACTAGTTTGTCAATGACTTGTTGTTTTTTTGACATTTCTTTTCCCCCTTATGGTTTGGATATTCTGTTGCAATTCTAGTATTCTAATGAAGATAACCTTTTCTTCTTCCGAACTTAATTCTTCCGTTATAAGTTTCTCTTGATAATAATTGGTTTCATACTCGTACTTATTAACCATTAAAGTTTCGAGACAATCAATTAATTCAGTTTCATTGTAGACAATCTCGGAATTATTTCTGAATAAGTTTAGTTCTTCTTCAGTTAAATCGCTAAAATCTTTTTTTATTTGCATTTCGTTGATTGTGATATTACCTCGATATAGGGCTTTTAAAGTCATTAATAATTCTTTGAAGCGATTGTTATCAATTCTTACATTATCCAGACGGCTATTGATTAAGTCTCTAGATTCTTCAAATAATGCGTAATAGTTAATTATTTTTTTACTTGCGGAGTCAACAGCTTTTTTGGTTAATCGTTTTTGAGAAGCTGCTTTGACGATCGCAGATTGACGATTTTTAATATTGTTCAACCGCGCGTTATCGATTTGAAAATTGTGATAATCAGCTAAAATATCCTCATAATTAACTTTTGTATCATTAGAAAATTTTTTAAGATATATTTCCCTAATAGTTGAACTAGCTGCTTTATCTAAATACTCAAATAAAGCTAATTTTGCTTTTTCAATTTCCGCTGGTTTTGTCAAATCTTTTTTATTGACAATTATCTCATAAACAAAATCATGTTGATCAAACAAATTATTCTTCAATACGTTTCTAAAACTTTCTTTTGATTTGGTTTTGATATAGTCATCAGGATCTAATTTATCGGGTAATAAAGCTACCTTGACATCCAGCCCCACTTGTCCTAATAAAACCATCGCTTTATAAGCGGCTTTAACTCCTGCTTCATCGCCGTCATAGCAAACAACAACGGTATCAGTATATTTTTTAATTAGTTTTGCATGGTTTAAAGTAAGGGCTGTCCCCATAGAACAAACTGCTTCTTTAACTCCTGCAGTATAAGCGCTCATAACGTCAAAGAAGCCTTCCATCAAGACAAGGCGCTTGTTTTGGTTAATAAACGGAACTGCTTTATCTAGGTTATAAAGAATATCGGATTTTGTAAATACTTCAGATTGAGCTGAATTTACATACTTGGCGGTATTCTCTTCGTTATTAAAAATCCGTCCACTAAATCCGACAGTTTTTCCGTTTTCATCGTGAATAGGAAACATGATTTTATTACGGAATATATCATAATAATCGCTTTGGTTTTTTCCGACTAAACCAAGTTCAACCAGTTCGTAATCGTGAAAATTCTTTGAGAGGTTCTCCCATAAAAGATTACCCTGTTTAGGAGCTAAACCCAACTCGAAATATTTTAGAGTTTGTTCGTCAAATCCTCGGGATTTTAAATATTTAAGGCCTTCACTTCCACTCTCAAGGTTCAGCAATTGTAAAGAAAAAAATTGCTTTGCAAGTTCATTAATCCGGAATAATCGTGCTGTGTTATCTGTTTTCTTAATATCCTCGGAAAAATCAGGTTCAATTTTATATTTATCGGCTAAAAATTTGACTGCATCCCAATAGTCAACACGTTTATATTTTGAAATGAACTGAAAGACGTTACCTTTTTCTCCACATCCAAAACAGTTAAATAATTGTCTTTCTTTGGAGACAAAGAAAGAAGGTGTTTTTTCATTGTGAAAAGGGCAAAGACCTTTCATGTTTTTGCCAGCTTGATGCAATGATACAAATTCAGATATCACATCGACAATGTCGGCTGCGTTTTTAATTTCTTCAACTTTTTTTTGACTGAATCTAGGCATTATCTACCTTTCTATAAAACTTTAATTTATTCAAATTGACTTTGAAGATAAGATTTTAATTCGGAGATTTTTACTCTAACTTGATTCATAGAGTCTCTTTCTCTAACTGTAACTGTGTCGTCCTCTAAGGTATCGTTGTCGATAGTAACGCAATATGGCGTACCAATAGCGTCAGCCCTTCTGTATCTTCTGCCGATGTTTCCGGCATCATCATAAAAAGCAACAAAATTTTTCATTAGCAAGTCATAGACTGCTTCAGATTTTTCAGTATGGTATTTTTTTACTAAAGGGAGTATTGCTACTTGATATGGCGCTAACTCTTTGTTAATTTTAAGTAAGGTTCTGACTTCACCATCTTCTAAAATTTCGTCTTCCAGATTATCAAGTAAAATAGCTAAAAACAATCTTTCGACCCCTAAAGAAGGTTCAATGACATATGGTAAATAATTTTCATTTGTCACTGGATCTTGATACTCTAAATTTTCACCAGAATATTCTTGATGTTGTCTAAGGTCATAGTCAGTTCTAGAGGCAATGCCCCATAACTCATCAAATCCCCAAGGAAAATTATATAAAACATCGGTAGTGGCATTGGAATAGAAAGATAATTTCGCTTTAGGATGATCATAAAATTTAATATTTTCAGACTTAAGTCCTAATTCATTTAAAAATTCTTTCGCAAAATTCTTCCAATATTCAAACCAATCCATTTCCGTGCCCGGAATACAGAAAAATTCCAATTCCATTTGTTCGAATTCTCTTGTTCTAAAAACAAAGTTTCCAGGAGTTATTTCGTTTCTAAAAGATTTACCAATTTGTCCAATTCCAAAAGGAACCTTTTTTCTCGAAGTTCGAACGACATTTTTAAAGTTTAGAAAGATCCCTTGAGCAGTTTCCGGTCGGAGATAAATTTCGTTATTGCTCTCTGCCGTTACACCTTGTGAAGTTTTAAACATTAAATTGAATTCACGAATTTCAGTGTAATCAAAACCGCCACAATTAGGGCACTTAATTTTATTTTC
Source organism: Caryophanales bacterium UBA5732 (assembly GCA_002419445.1). GTDB lineage: Bacteria > Bacillota_I > Bacilli_A > Izemoplasmatales > Hujiaoplasmataceae > UBA2289. The sequence continues at coordinate 4,903 of DIGC01000073.1, read as the reverse complement.
AACGATATAATCATACATCTTTTGATAATCCCAACTATCCGCGTCAACTGTACCTTTTGAAGCTTGAGCTATTAAGTTATCAGCGCGATGTCTTGTTTTACAAGCTTTACAATCCATTAAAGGATCTTTAAACCCCTTGACATGTCCAGTCGCTTCCCAAGTTTTCGGGTTTAAAAGAATCGAAGAATCGATTCCCACATTATATTTGTTTTGTGAAACAAAACGTTTCCACCAAAATTGTTTTATATTATTCTTTAAACTCACTCCTAATGGGCCATAATCCCAAGTGTTTGCTAAGCCGCCATAAATCTCCGATCCCTGGTAAACAAAGCCGTATCTCTTAGCATATGCATTAAGTTGTTCAATAGTATATTTCAAAGCATTTTCCTCCATTTTTTCGCATACTAACTCATTTTAATTATACTCTTTTTACTTATTTAAGTCAAACCGATATCAAAGAGAAAATTCTAAAAAAAGAACTTATCAATACCCAATAAGTCCTTTTAACATCTTTCTTGTCTTTGAATGATAATTCAGATGGTATTCGTAATACTCATCAATAGCGTTTCTGATATCAATTAAAAATTCTTTACTAACGCTAATTTGAGGTTGTTTATTGATATCGTGATAATATAATTTTTGAATTACTCGCAGAACCTGATTAGAATAGTATTTTTCCGGAAGGTGATTAGTACATAATGCTCCACCTTCTTTTACTGAGAATACTAAGTTGTTTGTTTCTTGACAAACAATGCAAGAATTCAAGTTCGGATTAACTCCCAAAAGATATAACATCTTTAATTCGACCATATTAATATAGGGAATATACTCTAGATTATTCTTAACTTCTTCAATTATTTTTAGGAGGAAATTATACAATTTCTCATGATCATGTTCATGGGTCGCAAAAAAATATACCAATTCCACCATGTGCGTCAAATAAGTGTATTTTTCTAAGGATTCATGAATTTGTGAATAATTGTTAATTATTTCTCCATCCCGTAAAACTTTAAGATTCTTACCACCAGCAATTACTTTCACGTGATTTAGGACCTTAGTCAAATTTAAATAGGGGCTTTTAATGGTTTTACTACCATGAACCAAAACCCCAACTAATCCAACCTCAGTATATAGATAAATAATCTCAGAATTTTCCTTATAAGAGATTTTCTTGAGAATAATTCCCCGATATTCTTCCAAATATTAACCTCTATTCTGTTTCCTCTTTGTAACCATATGTTTTCAAATAGAATTCGCGATTTCGCCAATTTTCTTCTACCTTACAGAAAAGTTCGAGATAGACTTTTGCACCTAATAAGGCTTCTATATCAATTCTAGCTGCAGAACCGATTCTTTTTAACATTGAACCAGCTTTGCCGATAATTATACCTTTTTGCGATTTTCTTTCGACAACGATTGTCGCAAGAATTTCAACGATTTTCTTTTTGTTTTTGTACGATTCTAAATAAACCATCACTGAGTGTGGCACTTCTTCGTGGGTGAACTCCAAAATTTTTTCTCGGATAAATTCCTGAATCAAAAATGTTTCAGGGCGGTCAGATATCTCACCATCAGGATAAAATTTTGGACCTTCTTCCAACAAATTCTTTATATCAAGAAGTAACAAATCAACATTATCGCCATTGAGAGCGGAAATTCCAAAGACACCCGTAAATTCATAAGCATTTTTATAGATATCTACAGCTTTATTTAAACGTTCATAATCGGTAATTGTGTCCAATTTATTTACTATTAAAAATACTGGAGTTTTGATGCCTTTTAGATTATTCAAAATCTCGATATTATATTCTAAAGCATCATCATAAGCGTTGATTAAGAACATTACCAAATCGACAGATTTAACCGTGGATAAAGCGGCTGAACTCATGTATTCGCCAAGCTTAGTTTTTGCCTGATGGATTCCTGGAGTATCAATAAAGATAATCTGTGAATCGTCACTATTGTAAATACCAGAAAATACATTTCTGGTAGTTTGAGGTTTATTGGAAACTATTGCGACTTTTTGTTTTAAGATTCGGTTTAGTAATGTTGATTTTCCAACATTTGGTTCGCCAATGATTGATACAAATCCACTTTTAAACATTACAAATCTTCTTTCGAGAAACCGTATGGTAATAAATCTTTATTTAACAATTCTTTAATTTCACCCTTACTATTTGCGAAATACACTTTAGCATCTTTATCCATTAATTCACTCATAACTTGACGACAAGCTCCACAAGGAGAAACGAAATAGTCTTTGTCTGTATAGACTAAAATTGATTCGATGTCTTCTTTCTTTACCCCTTGTGAATAAGCAGCAAAAAGCGCAGATCTTTCTGCACAGTTAGATAAACCATAAGAAGCATTTTCAACATTTACGCCTTTAATTGTTTCACCGTTTTTGAGTTGCAAAACCGCAGAAACTCGAAAATGCGAATATGGTGTATAAGCATTTTTGATATTTTCTTTAGCTAATTCATATAATTTTTTCATTAAGTCCTCCTGAATTGGGAAATTTCCAATATTTCATCTTGCAAACTAAACATTTCTAACTCATCTTCTTTATTTAGGTGGTCATACCCTAAACAATGTAGGAATCCGTGAACTGATAAGAAAGCTAATTCTCTTTCAAAACTATGTTCATAGGCAATTGCCTGTTCTTTACACTTGTCGATTGAAATAAATATATCGCCTATTTCATCGGTATAACCATCGTTTTCAAAACTTAACACGTCGGTTGTTTTGTCAATATTACGATAAGTTTTATTCATATCTTTTATTTCTTGATCAGTTACTAAAACGACATTTATAATCATTTTCTCTTTAATTTTTAAAAACTTATAGGCGGTTTTTAGACTTTTTTGAATAGTTTTATGATATTCGTTATTTTCATCATATTGATTAAAAAGATTTATCTTAAGCATTTTCAAACCTCTTGATGATTGTTTGAACCAATGGGTGTCTAACCACATCTAATTCATCAAAATACATGATTTTAATATCATCAACATTCTTTAAAATTTGTGACGCTTTAACCAAACCCGATAAGACTTGAGGTGGTAGGTCGCTTTGAGTTATGTCGCCAGTAACAATCATCTTCGAGCCAAATCCTAATCTTGTCAGAAATAATTTCATTTGATTTATAGTGGTGTTTTGCGCTTCATCCAAGATAACATAGGCGTTCTCTAATGTACGACCACGCATATAAGCTAATGGCGCAATTTCAATTATACCTTTTTCAATAAAATCAGTACTCTGTTTTACGCCAAGAATCTCATACATCGCATCATACAACGGTCGTAAATATGGATCAATTTTCTCTTTTAAATCGCCAGGTAAGAACCCAAGTTTTTCTCCCGCTTCTACTGCAGGTCTTGTCAGGACAATTCGCTTAATTTGATTATCTTTAAGCTTTTTTAAGGCCGATAAAACAGCTAAGTAGGTTTTACCAGTACCAGCAGGTCCTATTCCAAACACAATAGCATTGTTTTCTATGGCTTCAAGATATTTCTTTTGATTTATCGTTTTTGGAAAGATAGGTTTACCGCTATAAGTTTTTATAATCTCTTTTCGGCTTAAGAAAAGACTGATAATTTCCGAATTATCAATTTTTTCTACTGTATGGAATAGATAAGTTATATCTCGTTCATTAAAAACAATATTATTTCTGATCAAAGCAATCATTATTTGGAAAATCTTTTTTAGTTTACTAATTTTTCCTTCATCTTCACTATCAATTAGTATTTCTTCATTGTTAGAATAGATGTTAGCTTTTAATAATTTTCCCAATAGCTTGATGTTTTTATCATTAACACCAAGTAAATCGACTAATTCATTCAGATTATTAATTTCTGGATCAATTTTCACAATATTCGTCACTAAAATTAATCTCTCCTATCATATACTAGATTATCTTATGGTCATGCATAATTTTTAGATAACTGACAATAAAAGATGATTGCCAGTCGCGTTTTGCTAAAGGCCAAATATCCGAGTAACTATCCCAACTCCAAGTAACTTCCCAAATTCCTTGTTCATTCATGTTTTCTAAAATCATGCTAGCTTCTAATTTAGCTAAACCTGCATAATGGTCAAAACCAAAAGAACCAGGTTTATCAAAGAACTGCAAAGGTCTTACACAATAGGTGCTAAACCATAATTTAGGGTTTTTTTCGATATTTTTTTCAATTTGTTTAAGCATTAAATCAAGAAATTCCTGATGATTAATAAAATTATTTAAATCAACTAAGTAATTTATCATATCGAGAAAAGCTCTAATTTCATGCATTTCATTTGAAGGACTTTTAATAAAATCATTGATTGCTCTTTGAATTATCGTTTTTGCAAAATCCTTTTGTTCGGAATTTACAGCGTATTTATAAATAAATCCTGCAATTGCGATTGTCGGATTATAACCCCAAATGGCACTTTCTTCACTATAACCCCACCAAGAAGCGTGAGGAAAATCATTATTTGATGGAATAGTAGAAAAGAAATATCCAGCCTTTTTAGGAGCGGTTCTGACCAAATAATCAAGAATCTTTATGACAATCTCGCTCTGATTATCAAGATGTAATTCCTCAATGATTTCAAAAGCCATCCAAGTTTGAATCGGCGATGAATTCGGGTTTTGTGAATCAGGTTCTAATCCATGACCAAATCCACCATCTTCATTCTGGTAACTTTGTAAGATTTTCTCCACTGACGTTTTGTCTTTATTTAAAAATAAAAACTCGTACCTTGCAACATCAAGAGGACGGCCATTACGGTATAACCAACTGATAGTTTTGTCTAGATTGATTTGCACTCGAACCTCCAATAAAAATTCGTTTATTTAAGATAAATTTATTATATCATAAGTTGCTAAAAAAATACGGAAATGAAAAAATAATGACAATTC
>DIGC01000007.1 GCA_002419445.1 Caryophanales bacterium UBA5732 | reverse complement strand
TGCGATTTCGCAAACCTTATTTCTTTTCTTTGATTTTCCTTAATTCGTCAACACTGAAAGTATATTGTTTTTTACAAAATTCACAAATAATTTCGATTTCTTCATTGCTGGTAATTAAAGATTCAATGTCCGATTCATCAAGTGTTCCTAAACCGTCTATAAACCTATCTTTTGAACAATCGCATTGATATTTTAAAGGCATCTCTTCCACAAATTCATGATTGCCTTCGGTGATAAGATTTACTATGTCTTCTGGTTTAAAATTATTATTTATTAATTCTGATATTGGCTTCATCGCTTTGATATTTCTTTCTATTTTGGCGATTGTATCGTCTTTTACTCCAGGCATGACTTGCAAAATAAATCCTCCGCTTGCAAATACTTCGTTTTTTTCATTAACTAAAACGCCTAGGCCAACAGAGGATGGAATTTGTTCGCTTTTTGCGAAATAGTATGTGAAATCATCGGCTATCTCACCGGTCTGTAATTCTGCAGAAGACGTAAAAACATCTCTAACTTTTAAATCTTTTGTTACATGAATAAACCCATTCTTACCTACAACCATTCCAACAACTAACTTATCTTTGTTTGATATGTGAACATGTGGATTTTCTACTAAACCTTTTACAACACCATTCGCATTTACCGAAGCTACAATTTTTCCGATTGGTCCATCGCCATCAATTCTAATTGTTAAACTTTGATCTCCTTTATACATGGCTCCCATAATTAACGAAGCCGTTAACACTCTACCGAATGCTGCACTAGCTGCTGGGTATGTATCATGTAATTTACGAGCTTCCTCTACTAAATTAGTTGTGGTAGCTGCATATATTCTAACTGTCCCATCAAAAGCATAAGCTTTGACCAAATAATCGTTCATTTAATTCACCATCCTGGTCTAAATTATAACATAATAGAGAAAAAAATCTATTATTTTGTATTTTGATATTTTTAAGATATAATTGTTATGTCGAAGGTGGTTCTATGAAGATATGGCTTAAAGATTTAGAATTAGATAATAATGTTTTTGTCGCTCCTATGGCCGGAGTGACTGATTTGGCATATCGTTTAATTTTAAAAGAATTTGGAGCCGGATTAATATATACAGAAATGATTTCAGACAAAGGGCTCCTTTTTGAAAACAAAAAAACCCATAACATGATTGAAATATTTGACTATGAAAAACCTATTGCTTTACAAATATTTGGCAGTGAAGTTGAAACCATGGTAGAAGCTGCGAAATTAATTGATAGAGAATCAAATTGCGATATTATTGATATTAATATGGGATGTCCTGTACCTAAAGTCACTAAGGCAGGAAGCGGTTCTAAACTAATGACAACGCCTGATTTAGCTTTTGATATAGTTAAGTCAATAGTTGATAATGTAAAAAAACCTGTGTCAGTAAAATTTAGAAGTGGTTGGGATCATAACAATAAAAACGCTGTCGAATTTGCGAAATTAATGGAAAAAGCTGGTGTATCACTAATAGCGGTACACGGAAGAACTAGAACCGACCTGTATTCTGGCAAAGCTGACTTGGACATTATTAAAGCTGTAAAAGAATCCGTAAAAATTCCTGTCATCGGCAATGGCGATATTAAAACACCCGAGGACGCAGAGTTTATGATTAAATATACTGGATGTGACGGTGTTATGATAGGCAGAGGGTTATTAGGAAATCCTTGGTTAATAAAACAAACGATTGACTATTTTCAAACAGGAAGTTATGAAAAAACTATTAGTCCTGAAACAAAAAAGGAATATCTCTTAAAGCATTTGAACCATTTAATTCAATATAAAGGTGAACATATCGCAGTTTTAGAAATGAGAACCCACGGAGCTTGGTATTTAAAAGGACTTCCTGGGGCAACAAAAGTTAAAACAAAAATTGTCAATGCTAAAAGTGTTGAAGAAATTAAAGAAATAATTGAAGAATATTTCGATACAAACAAAAATCATCTCGACTGAGATGATTTTTTAATTTAAATATTTTTTGTATTTGTGATAATAATAATCATTAATATCCGCTGTGATGTGAATGCCGTCTTCAAGATAATCGGTACTTATAATTAAACAATTCTCTTTCATTTCTGAATATACAGCACTGTCGCTAAATGGTATTAGCATTTTAACTTTGTTAGTTTTGTATAGTTCTTTATCAATAATAGAAATTAATTTATCAATGTTTATATCATTTTTAGCCGAAATTAATATTGAGTTTTTTCTAGTGATAACCGGAATATTTTCTAATAAATCAATCTTATTGAAAACATAGATAATTGGAATGTCTTTAACTCCTAATTCGGATAATACAGTTTCAACAGTTTCGATTTGATGCTCGTAATTAGGGTTTGCTAAATCAATTACATGAAGGATTAAAGAGGATTCATTTATTTCTTCCAAAGTGGATTTAAAGGCTTCTACTAAATCGTGCGGAAGCTTTCTGATGAAACCTACAGTGTCAGTTAGAAGGAAATCGTTGTTGTTTTCTAAAGATACTTTCCTAGTTTTTGTTTCCAATGTTGCGAACAGCATATCTTGGCTAAAAGCATAAGGTTTATCTTGATTTAAAGTATGATCTATAATTGCGTTCATTAGCGAAGATTTACCCGAGTTAGTATAGCCAGCAAGGGCAACGGTTTTTATTATGCTACTGGTTCTTTTTTCTCTTTGTGTTCGCCTTATTTTTACCAAATCTTTTAAATCATGTTTGAGTTTTGTGATTTTGTCACGCAAAACTCTCTTATCAAGTTCTAACTGTTGTTCTCCAGGACCTTTAGACCCGGTTCCGGATTTTTGTCTTGAAAGCGAACTGTACATACCGACTACTCTAGGTAACATATATTGAGATTGGGCTAGTTCAACTTGTAACATAGCTTCTTTTGTTTTTGCACGACGTGCAAAAATATCAAGAATCAAAACGGTTCTATCAATAACTTTTGTTTCTAATTTTTGTTCTAAATTTCTGATGTGACTTGGGCTTAATTCATCATTGAAGATCACAACATTTGCATCATGTAAAACTAGCACATCTTTTAACTCGTCAACTTTACCTTCGCCTATGTAAAAATTAGAGGTTGGCGATTCACGTTTTTGAATCAGTTTATTACAAACCTCTATATTACAAGCTAAGGCTAGATTTTCTAGTTCTTCCATCGTTTCTTCAAAGTATTCGTCATTACCTAAATCTAAACCCACTAAAATTGCTTTTTCCATCATACACCTCATATTTATTATATAAAACCATAGCCTTATTTGCAATCAAACTTAAAATTATCTCTATATAATCGGCTAAAATTGTGATATAATATCACATTATCGATTATTCAAGTAATTAGGAGTTAAAATGGCGGCTTTTAAGAAGAAAATTTTGAGTTTACGAATATCATTTACTAACTTTTTTTCATCAATCTTCTTGAGTAGAAGAAAAACTTTTAAATTAATAGCTTTATTGATATTCACCACCTTATTTTTAATACAAGTGGGTATTATAGCTATTAATAATAGTTTTTACAATAATTTTTCTGATGATATTCTGCAATATTATACAATAATGATTGACTTTATCGCTTCAGTAAAAGAAGGTTCTTTGTCTTTGTTTAATTTGAACAATTATTTTGGGGCTTCATTCTTCTCTGATGTCTATTATATACCATTAGATATCTTTACGTTCATAACATTTATATTAAGTTATATTATGCCTACTGGAATTGCTTACTCAATAACAGAACTTTTCAAAATATTTATTGGCGTTATGGCTTTAGCATATTATTTTAATTTAAAAGGCATGCAAAATCGAACAATCTTTTGGATGAGTATTTTTTATTTTGTTAGTGGCGGCACAGTAAGTTTCATGGCCTTTCCAGCATTCTTGTCCATTGTTTTCTATATGCCGCTAGCATTAATTGTCATCCACCTTTTCTTTAAAAAGAAACGTTGGATGGTACCTCTTTTCGCACTAATTATCGTTTTATACGATTTCTATTTGGCATATATGCTATTAGCGTTTACGTCATTCGCTTTTTTAATTGAGTATTTTAAATATGAAAAATTCAGGATACTTGGTTTTATAAAAGATGGATTAATTTTTTTAGGATCTCTGATACTTGGGGTACTAATGGCTTCGGTTATTTTGCTGCCATCTATTACTTTTATATTAGAAGAAACTTATCGATCACAAGCAACTTTTAATGCATGGATTGTCAATATTGGCTCTTATGAACTGAAACTGTTTCAACCGGAAATTTATATTAGATATTTAGCTAAAATATTTACTGAACAAAGACCTGTTGCGTTCTACGGTTTTGAAAACGATTATGGTCTTGAACATATTTCTCTTTATATTACAATTATCGGTTTTGTATATATGAGTTATATTTTTTTTATGAAAGACCGAATTAGTAGAGTTTATAAAATCAGTTTATTAATAGCTTTAATTTTTATGTTTTTCCCATTATTTTCTTATGTTTTTTCTGGAACTTTTGACAAACCATATACAAGGTGGATTAACTTGTTGCCAATGCTGCAAGTTATGGCGTTAGCTCACGTTTTTGATAAGAATGGCTTCGAGAAAGTTAAGATGAAGTATCTGACCATCGTTATTTCTTTTATGTTGATACTAGTTGGATTTTTAATATATTACTATAACAAAAAACTTGCGCTTGACGTTCATTACGGTGGTCGAGAAGCGATGACTGCAGATACAATTTTAATGTATGTGTCAGCCGGGTATTTAATTATCCTTTTAGTTTTTGGTTGGTTAAAAAAATTTACAATAATAAAGTTGTTTGTTTGGATTGAAGTAATTGTCGCTGTGGGATATATCTATTCTGGCCCTTTTGCGTTTCAAGGCAAAATTGACACTTTTGAAAGAATGGACAATATAAATGATTTTTTGGTAGAACATTTAGAAAAAGATGAGTTTTACCGAGTCTATGTTGACATCAGCAGATTTAAAGTTGAAGATACTAATTTTAACCGCATGACAGTTTTTCCTACTAACACAACAATCTTCCACTCTTGGACTGATTCAGAAACTAATGCAATTAGTCAAATGATTTTTAGTAGCAATGAGTATCAATCGAAAAGTAGGATGAATTATTTTGGTTATTACATCAATCATTTTTTAGGTTATAAATACATATTGGTTGATAATGAATTTGAATATGCTTTTGATGATGAATATTTTACTTTATTAGCGGCTGAAGGCGAATTCAAGTTATACGAAATGAATTATTCAACAAATTTTAAGGTTTTTGATACGTATTTCTATTCATCTGACACTGATAGTATTGGATATAATAGTTTAAAAGATTTAAACTCTTCTTTAGTTAGGCAAAAAGCTTTTCTAATGGCCGCTATTATTGATCCGGATAAAGAATACGACATGACACAATATGATTTAAAATATTTAGATGATCCAGATAATCAAGCTTTAAAATCAATATCCGCTTATAGAACTATAACTGGTGTTTCTGAAATGACAACCGGATTCGACAGCAATGGTATTGAAGATGACATCGTTAGAGAATTTTATGTTTATGACGAAGAAACGATTGACGTTATCTTTGATAGTGGAGCTTTGTATATCAAATTTTTAGATACCGGGAAAAAGATCTCGGATTTAAACAAATATGGGATTTTTATGGAGTTTGAAAGCGGTTATAGACAACTATGTCAAATCTACGAATTAACTGGTGAACAAAATGAAGACGACGCCCCATTCCATATCAAATGTGAATTTTGGGCTAGACCTGTCAAAATATATGTCGAAAAGAATGATAATTTACCTTCAGCGCCAGTTTTTAAAGTCAGGTCAGAAATGGCTCTTAACGCGGCCGCTTATTTAGAATACGATTTATCGCAATTAGATTTACCCGCTGAAAGCGGACATATATTATTTGATATGCATATTGAGAAAGCTTTTGAAAGGGTATTTGTTGTTGACGAATTAGGTAATTCTTCGGAAAGTTTAGATGGTTATTATCATTACAACACTAAACCTGATAAAATTTATATATTTAAAACTAGTGGTATGTATAGTTATACAGATCTTTATAATCTAAGATTGAGATATATCGTTGAAGAAGATTTTGATATCGATAATCTATTGGTACAAGATCAAATAAGCGATAGATACTTAAGTATTGAACACAGTAAAATAGAACTTAGGTATGAGAATAATGTTCCTTCTGAATTTGATCAAATCGTAGTTATACCAATAGTTTATTCTGATGATTGGCAATTCACAACTGACAAAGTTTATGATACAATTAGTGTGAGCGGTGGCTTTTTGGGAATTATAATTCCTAAAGGTACCACTAGTATTGATATCAATATGGAGTTTGTTCCAAAATACCTTGATTTAGGTTTGTATTCAACTTTAGGGGCAACTGCTTTATACTTGCTAATTTTTGTTACACCAATGTTGATTAAAAAGAAAACAAGAGGATAATGAAATGATGAAAAAAGCTAGATTAATAGTTCCTGCTTATAATGAAGAAGAAAATATCTCGTTATTTTATCAGGAGGCAATTAAATATTTAAAATACGATGATATTGAATTTGATATTTTGTATATTAATGACGGTTCGAAAGACAATACTCTATCTGAAATTATTAAATTGTCAAAAATCGATGAATCAGTTAAATATATATCTCTATCACGTAACTTTGGTAAAGAAGCAGCTATGCATGCCGGGTTAGAAAGTTCTAAGGATAAAGATTTTATTATTATTATCGACTGCGACTTACAACAACCACCACATTTAATAACTGACATGATTAAATATTATCGCGAAGGCTATAAAATCGTTTATACGAAGAGCAAATCACGAAAAGGCGAACCTAAAGTGAGAACCTTCTTCGCTAACCTATTTTATAAAATATATAATGCATACACGGACAGACCATTAGATAACGGAGCTAAAGATTTCCAATTAATGGATAAAATTATCGTTGATGCATTTTTAAAAATCAAAGATAATTATCGTTTTATTAAAGGGATTTTTTCTTGGGTGGGATACCCAAGAAAGTGTATCGAGTACGACTTTATTCCGAGACAACACGGTAAAAGTTCTTGGAGTTTCAAATCGTTAGTGAAATACGCTTTTAATGGCATGAATCAATTTTCTACCATTTTATTAGTTTTACCGGTTATGTTTTTCTTTTTAGGAATTGCATTGGTTGGTTTGGATTTGGTTTTGTACTTTACTAGCGTAGTTAGTCTTTCGACTATGATTTTAACCCTTCATATGTCTTTGTTAGTTTTGGTAATGAGCATCTTTGCTTATGTGACAATTTACATATTATATTCTAATAGAAAACAAATTATGAATCGTCCTATTTACTTGGTAGAGGAAACATCGGAGGATATTAATATTGGCTAAGATTTTGGAATTTATTAAAATTAATTTTTTGACTAAAAAGTTTTTAACCTTTGGAATCATCGGCTTATTAAATACATTAATACATCTGTTGGTTTATACATCAATTTACAATCAAAATAGCAATCAATTTATCGCTAGCGCTTTCTTTTCAAACGCAATAGCGTTCATTGTCGCATCGATTTTTTCCTATTTTGCTAATGCATACTTCACATTTAAACCTAAAAACAAGTCAACAATGCAATTCTCAATTGTGATTTTAGTATTTTTATCAAGGCTTATTGTGAGCAGCTTATTAGCTGAGTTATTTGATTTTATCGTTATTAATTGGATTGGAATTGATTATGCAGTTCATCCAATCGCAAAATCAATCGCACCATTCTTCGCATCAGCGTTATTAATACCGATAGCGTACTTTGCTTTAGATTTTGTTTTTAAGAAAACTGATGTTGAAAAATAGTGTACAAAAATTATGACTTTAGGTTTATAATCTATTATGTAGGAGCTAAATTATGAGTAATTTTGGTTTGTTAATTATAATTACATATTTTTATGCAGTTTTTGTTTTGCTTCTGGAAACAAAAGTTACAATTATCAAGGCGGGAATCTCAAAAGTGATTTTTCTGCTTTTATCTGGGTTAAGTTTGTATTTTTTAATTGCTGATAATGACCCGGTTCTAGATTTATGGGTAGAGATTTTGATTTATTTACCAGTAGTTTATTTATTGTTTGTTACTTTTACAGAGGATATTCATCACTTTGCAAAAAAGACTGGTATTAAATCATATAAAGAAAAAACCATGATTGTCAATAATGATTTAGCTGATCACTTGTATAACGCGGTGGACTTTTTATCTAAAAACCGGATAGGGGCTTTAATAACTATCGAAAGAACTGTTGACCTATCAAAAATTATTAATAAAGCTTTAGTTTTAAACGCAGATGTTTCAAAGGAATTACTGACATCGATTTTCATTCCTAATACTCCGCTACATGATGGGGCGGTAATTATCAGGGGGAACAAAATTCTTTGTGCTAAAGCCTATTATCCATCTTCTAAACGGACAGATTTACCGATGCACTTTGGAACTAGACACCGAGCGGCGATTGGAATCAGTGAACAAAGTGATGCCTTTACAATAATTGTTTCTGAAGAAACTGGACATGTCAGTGTCACGGTTAATAAGGAAATTGAATACAATATTTCGAGAGAAACTTTGAATCTTTATTTTGAAAAATTTTTAAAAATACAATAAAGCGCCGTTGAGCGCTTTATTTTTTTGCCAATAGATTAATTCGGTTTTTTATGTTATAATTTGGATAAACAAAGGTGGTGAAATCTTGAGAGAGTATGATTGTATAGTTGTTGGTCAAGACTTATATGCTCTGACAGTTGCTTTGTTCTTATCGCGAAGGATGAGAAAAGTTTTAGTTATTCAAGATCCATCTAATATAAAATATGATTATGATAAAATTAACATAAAATACGAAGATAAAAACTTTAAATTTTCCTATAACCGCAATAATATAGTTTCCGGAATGGATAAGTCCGGACTTTTGTTCGCTTATTTAGATAGTTTAGGATTGGAAAAAACTCTATCCTATGAAAAACTACCCTACCAAATGATAGTTAATCAAAAAGGCGATACCTTAAAACAATTAAATTCTCTAGATGATTTCCGGATTTATTTAGTGAGACACTATCCGAAGAATATCAAAGAGATTGATAATTTCTTTGATGACTTACATAGACATTACTTAAACTATTATGAACAATATCAAAATATGCTATCAAATGCAGATTACACCTTAACGTCTCTAATGATTGAGTGGGGTGATTTCTCTTTAAAAGAATTGCTTAATAAATATTTTTCTAACGATGACTTAATTTCTGAGTTTACTATAAATAATTTTATAAATGGATTACCTATAGACGAAGTCAATGCTTACAGTTTTTTCACGAACTTTTTTACAGGGCTTGAAAAAGGATTTTATTTATTGAAAAACTCATATAAAGAAATTTGCGAGCAATGTATAGAAAAAATTAAATTAGTTAATCCTAACGCTTTTTTGAACTCTTCGGTTAAAGAGTTTGTTTTAAACGATAAAAGTAAAATTGAATGTATTATTGATAATAACAATAATTTGAATTATGCAAAGTTTTATTTTATCAGTGACAATCCTCTGGAATTTTATAGCAAGAATTTTAAAAATCTTGAAGAAGATATCGATATTTTAAAACTGTATTATCCTAATATTGCCGGTAAACAAAGGGTAAATACATTATTCCTTGCCTTGAATACTAAATTGTCTGATATCGGAATCGATGAATTAAATTATTATTTTAAAAACGATAATAATGATGAAATTAAGTTAATTAGAATGTATAATTATAGCAAAGCTTCAAATCAAGACTTAAGAAGAAAAGAAGGTTTGCTGTGCATTGATTTTACTTATAATAATGACTTTTTAGTTACTAAAGACCTAGTAATTCAAAAACTTAATTATTTTTTACCAAAAATTAAGAAATTTATTATCGGTTCAAAACTTGGAAAAGACAGTCCTTATTTAACGATGTTGAGAGACGACAAGTTCCGAAAAAATAAATCAATTAACGAAATGATCGATGTTGAATCCTTTGAACATATACAAGTAATTGAAAACCTATATGTCGGCGGAGAATTCATCAGACCTGAAGCGGGTTTTTATGGAATTGTGAGCCAAAGTATTGTTTTTGGCGACAAAATTGAAGATAAACTTTATTATGGTGATAATAAAGATGATTTCGAGTATTTTTCAAATGACGAAATTATGATGATGATTAGGCATAACTATCAATCTCAACATTTTGGGAATAAGGAAATTCATATTAATTTCAATATTGGAAAAAGTTCCTACTTTATTAGAACTAAAGGTAAAAATATTGTAGTGCATCATGGTAAATATAATAATGCGGACTTGTCAATTTTTACCACTAACGATAAATTAAGCAATTTATTGCTTAAAAAAGCTAGCTTTAAACAAGTTTTAGATTCTGGTTTTTTGAAGTACCGCGGCGATATTGATCTATTGTTTACCACAGTTAAAGCTTTTCAATTGGACGATTATCAAAAGTATAGTCCCGAAGATTATTTAACTTCAAAATATAAGTTTTTTGGCGTTAAACTTTTTTTCGCTCATATATTCATATATGCTATCGCATCATTTTTAAGCAACTATTACAACAACATCTTTATATTCCCGCTTGCCTTTCTCTTAAGCGTGATTGTGACGACGATCAAAATCAAAGTTTATGAAACTGTTAGTTGGTTTGATATAGTGCTTAATATTGCCTTATTGGCGTTTAGCGTTCTTTCGGTTTTCGTCAGTAACTTTAACCAATTATTATCAGATGATATCTTTTTGGGCTTCATAATTTTGGTTTTACTAATATCAGTTTTTATTAATCATCCAGTAGTTTATCTGTATCACCAATTTGATATGAATATTGATTATCGAAATACTAAGTTATTTAAGATTATTTCCAGCGGTCTTACTTTCATTTGGGGTTTTCTATTTTTAGTTATTTTAGGCGGAACATATTTGGTTGGAAATGATTATTTATCCATGTTTTACAGCTTTTTGTTCTTTGGGGTTTTTCTAACATACTTTTATCCAATAGTGTATGTTAGAACGAGTATAAAGAAATAATAGGAGAATAGAATGGACATTTTTCTTTACTACACTTCAATAGGAATGATTATTTTACTATTCCTACTAAGTACAATTCTATACAAGAAATTAAGCATTTTAAAACTCTTGGTTACGATTTTAACTTTGTTTTTAGTTGTGGTAATTCAGTTTTTCTCGAATCTCTTAAGCTTCTTAGGAAACATTAATTATGAACTTTATTTTCAATATTACTTGTATGTTGTTCTTATTGTTTTAGCCGTTTCTTTTAAAAATAAGATTAAGATTACTCAGAACTTAACCGACTATGATTTTTTTGAACTTGAAAAAGATTTAGAAAATACCAAAGACATTTCCGAGTTACTTAGAAAAAGGTTTATTAATACGATTAGTTTATTAAATGACGGATTAGTCTTCTATGAAGAAGATCGAAATGGATTGTTTTTGACTGAGGAAGTAATAAAAATTATAAAATCAGATAAGGCACAGTTGACCATGGAAGAATATATGAATTTTATACATCCCGAAGACAAAACTTCTTACATACAGGTAATTAGAAAAATTAGTAAAAAAATCCCTGAATTCACTCAGAAGTACCGATTAAAAATAGGATCTTCATATACGTGGATTGAAGAAAAAGGTAAAATGTTTTCTCACAGCAATAATGATTTTATAATCTCAGTAATTAAGAAATTGGATCTAAAATTATTCCCTGAGACTTCTATCCAAATTGTTGATTCGCTGCCTAATGAAGATGATTTGACAAATCAAATATCCTATTTAAGAAAAGATAAAAAGACCTTTTACTTGGCAATGATGCATTTAACTAATGTTCCTGACATTAATAAACGTTTTGGCAGGGATGTTGGTAATTTGATGATAGCTGAGTATATTAAACAAATGCGTTTTCATTTCGCGAGAGAAAATAACACCATTTTTAGAATAACCGGAATTCAATTCGCGGTTATTATTGAAGATGAACAAAGATACGCTAACTTGCATAGAGCTTTGGTGAGTGGTGGAGATTTAATCAATGTTAGAATTAACATTGGCGGAATCGTCCAAATAGTTTATCCTAATATCGGTATCATTAAAAATGATCCTTGGCAGAATATTGACATTAGCGAGTTTATTAGTTTGAGTAATAAAGCTTTAGAAGAAGCTATTAGAAATAACAAACAAAACTATTCGATCTTTGGGGGATAAATTATGTACTCAGTAATCATATTGGCTGCTGGAAAAGGCACGAGATTAAATTTAGGTTATAATAAGGTTTTCTATGAAATTCATCATAAAACCATTCTGGAATACTCCGTTGATTACTTTTTAAATGATCCATCATTTTCCGAGGTGATTGTCGTTGCTAATGAAAAGGACTTGTCTCAGCTTAAACAGATTTTGATTGGTAAAGAAGTAAAGATAACTTTAGGCGGAATTACAAGGCAAGAGAGCGTTTATAACGGACTAAAAAAAGTGAACAATAAGTATGTGATGATACACGATGGCGCTCGTCCTTTTATAGATAAAAATGATATTGAAAACCTTAAACTCGTAGTTAAAGAAAATGCTTGTGTTTTGGGCAAAAAATTAAAAGATTCAATTGCGAAACATTCATTTGGTAAATTGCAGACATATGTGAATAGAGATAATTATGTTTTACTTCTAACCCCTCAAGCATTTACAACAACTAAAATAGTCAAAGCTTATGAACTTGCGATGAAAAACGAAAATTCTTACAGCGATGATGCAAGTTTATATATGCATGAGTTACTAGATGATGTTATAATAATAGAAGGCAATGAATTTAATATAAAATTAACTACAGAATTAGACTT
This sequence comes from Caryophanales bacterium UBA5732, assembly GCA_002419445.1. GTDB lineage: Bacteria > Bacillota_I > Bacilli_A > Izemoplasmatales > Hujiaoplasmataceae > UBA2289. Next base: position 1,371 of record DIGC01000007.1, on the reverse strand, counting down.
AAAGATATTGGAGGCAGTTTTATGATTAAGATTGGATTTTCGAAGGATGTTCACCCCTTAAAAGAAAACGAAAAGTTTATGTTGGGGGGAGTCGAAATTTCTCATTATAAAGGCAGTACCGGATATTCCGATGCTGATTGTTTATTGCACGCTGTTGCAGAGGCGATGCTTGGAGCCTTAGCCTTAGGTGATTTAGGAAAGTTTTTTCCGGATGATGACCCTAGATATAAAGATTATGATTCTAGTTTGATTCTAAAAGAGGTATTTGAATACATTAATTCTAAAGGTTATGAAATTTCAAATATTGATACGATGGTTTCGTTAGAAAAACCAAAAATTAGAAATTATATCAAAGATATGCGCGAAAATATTGCAAGAATTTTAAATTGCGACGTTAAGTTAATATCAATAAAAGCTACAACTTTTGAAGGATTAGGCTTTGTGGGTAGAGAAGAAGGCATAATTTGTGAAGCTGTTGTTGTGTTAGAAAAATCTGATTATATGTTAGATTAGATGACTAAGAGTCTTACTCTTAGTTTTTAATTTCTTTAAAGTGATTTCATTTTTAAAAAACATTTTCTTATGATAAAATAATTATACTAGGAGTGATATGTTATGGTAGATTCAATTCACGGCGAATTTGAAATGATAAAAAATTATCGAGATGCCTTTGTTTTAGATGACTTTAATAAAAGGTATATTGATTATTTTGTGATTTATCCTTATATTGTCGGAGATTATTCAGGCGGTTTATTAAGACTTAAAGGATTTTCAGACGATAACTATCAAATGATTCCCGATTATGTAATGGAATCTTGTTCTCCTAACTGCGCTTATTATATTTTGAAAAATCCAAATTATGATAAGTCGAAAAAATTTGAAGAGTAGAGGTGTAATTATGAATTATGAAGAAATAATTGCTGAAATAAAAGAAGTAATTAAGTTAATAAGACCATATATTAATCGTGATGGTGGCGATTTAGAGTTTGTTAAATTTGAAGATGGAATAGTATACGTAAAACTACAAGGAGCTTGTGTAGGGTGTGCCGGGTTTGAGTCTACGATGTCCGACCTAATCGAGGACACACTTTTAGAAAGAGTTCCTGGGGTTATTGGAGTTGAACACATATGGTAGAAAAACAAAAGAAGATGAAAGAAATATGTGTAAATCTTTTAGAAAAACGTGGTGTTACCTTAGATAAAATTGTCGAAATAGTTTTTGATCTTCAAAAAAAATATGTCCCTGATATTACTAAAGAATTGTGTTTGAATGCCGTAAATAGAGTTTTGGACAAAAGAGAAGTTCAAAACGCGATAGTTACAGGTGTGGAATTAGACATGTTAGCAGAAAAAAAGATGCTTTCTGAGCCA
>DIGC01000016.1 GCA_002419445.1 Caryophanales bacterium UBA5732 | reverse complement strand
GAATTAGTTACGAATTAAAAAAAGGCGGGATTTTAGGTATAGTAGGAGAATCTGGAAGCGGAAAAAGCGTCTCTAGTTTATCAATAATGCGTTTAGTGGATGATCCTGGTAAAATAGTTGATGGAGAAATTATATTTGATGGCGTTGATTTAGTAAAACTATCAGAAAAAGAAATCCAAGATTATCGTGGTAAAGAGATAGCTATGATATTCCAGGATCCTATGACTTCATTAAATCCTGTATTTACAATAAAAAATCAGATGATGGAAGTGATTCTTCGTCATATGCATATTTCAAAAGAAAAAGCTCTTGAAGAAGCAAAACTAATTGAAAATGTAAAACAACGTGAAAATGCGCTAAAAGACATAGAAAATGGCATTACAAGAAAGTATAATAAAGAAGAAGCTTTAGAACGCGCAATTCATTATTTAAAGATTGTCGGAATCCCTGAACCTGAAACAAGAATCAATGAATATCCTCATCAATTCTCTGGCGGTATGAGACAAAGAGCATTGGTTGCTATGGCATTAGCCTGTGAACCAAAATTGATAATTGCCGATGAACCAACTACTGCGCTTGATGTAACAATTCAAGCTCAAATTCTTGATCTATTAAAAAAGGTAAAGAATGAACTCGAAACAACAATCATCTTTATCACACATGATTTAGGCGTTATTGCTGAATTATGTCAAGAAGTTATAGTAATGTATGGTGGTATGATTATGGAAAAAGGTACTGTAAATGATATTTTCTATAATCCTCAACATCCGTATACAAAAGGCTTGCACCAATCAGTTCCGAAAGATTTAGTCGGCCAACAAAAGCGATTGGTTCCTATAGCCGGTTCACCACCAGATTTAATGAACCCTCCTAAAGGTTGTCCTTTTAGTCCTCGCTGTAAATATGCAATGGAGATTTGTATTGAACAAGCTGCTCCACTATATAAGATTAGCGAAACACAATTATCTTCTTGTTGGTTACAAGATGAGAATGCTCCCGACATAGAGGGTTTTAAAAAGTCAGGAGGTGCTAAATAATGGATAAGGATCATGTTCTCCTAGAGGTTAAAAACTTAAAAAAACACTTTTATATTAAACACTCGATTTTCGGCAAAATAACCAAAACTCTTAAAGCCGTAGATGATGTAAGTTTCTTTATTTATCAGGGCGAGACCTTTGGTTTGGTAGGTGAGAGCGGTTGCGGCAAAACAACCTGTGGTCGAACAATTATCGGTTTATACGATAATACCGGTGGCGAAGTCTATTTTGATGGCAAACTAATCTCCAAAGGTTATGAAGAATACAAACTGATAATTCAAGAGTTAAGAGATGAATTAAAATTAAAACTTAAAGATGTTGATAAAAACGATACGGCCAAAACACAAGCCTTAAGAAGTGAATATAGAGAAAAAATCACTGAAGCAAAACTTCAAAGCAAAGAGGCAAAAGAGGCACATAAAAACTCTGAAAGACATCCTCGAGATATTCAAATGATTTTCCAAGATCCATTTACTTCATTGAACCCAAGAATGACCGTTTCCGAAATTATTGCAGAGGGTATCAAGACTCATAAATTACTTGCTGGTGATGCGATTGAAGAAAGAGTCTTCTATCTATTAGAAACTGTTGGTTTAAAGAGGGAACACGCTTCACGTTATCCGCATGAGTTCAGCGGTGGACAACGTCAAAGAATTGGAATCGCTAGATCTTTAGCTATGGATCCAAAACTAATCATCTGTGATGAACCTATTAGTGCTCTAGACGTTTCAATCCAAGCTCAGGTTGTTAATATGCTTGAAGATTTACAGGATCAATTTGGTTTGACCTATTTATTTATAGCTCATGACTTGTCAATGGTTAAACATATTTCAGACAGAATAGGTGTCATGTATTTAGGTAAAATGATGGAAGTTGCGTCAAGCGATGACTTATACAAAGATGCATTGCACCCATACACACAAAGTTTGTTGTCTTCAATCCCGTTGCCAGATCCTGAAGCAAACAAGAATTCCAAACGTATTATTCTCAAAGGTGAAGTCACTTCACCAATCAATCCAAAACCTGGCTGTAGATTTGCCGGAAGGTGTAAATACGCTCAAGAAAAATGCACACAAGTTGATCCGATAATCGAAGAAATTAAGCCAGACCATTTTGTAGCTTGTCACTTTGTAAAAGAAATCAATGATTTGAAGTAACCATAATTGTAAAATTGTGATTATTTGAAATAAAAATTTAAAGGAGGAGATTTGTATTTTATGAAAAAATTATTATTGGCTTTTGTAGCCATTGCAGCCGTATTTGCAGTACTTGGCTGTACTGGCGGTACTGATGAAAGAGTTATGAACTGGAACATCGGTGCAGACCCAGCGACATTGGATCCAGGCTTAAATGGTGCTAGTGATGGCGGGGATGTCATCAACAACACTTTTGAAGGTTTAGTCAGAGAAAAAAATGGTGAGGTTTTACCAGGCATGGCTGAATCATGGACTGTTTCTACTGACGGTTTAACCTATACCTTTAACATTAGATCAGACGCAAAATGGTCTGATGGCTCAGATTTAACTGCTGACGACTTTGTTCGTTCATGGTTAAGAGGTATGGACCCAAGAAATGCTAGTGAGTATTCCTGGATTTGGGAATACACAAACGTTGTCGGTGCAAATGAATTTGCATTCGCTACAACTGAAGTTGATTCTGAATTAGACGCTCTTGCAGCTCTAGTTGGAATTAAATCATTAGAAGATGGAGCTAAATTTGAAGTTAAGTTAACAGCTCCTACAAACTGGTTTGTATCTTTAATGGCATTCTATCATTTCATGCCTGTTCCTGCTGGCGCAACAATTGAAGGCGACGGCGCTTGGGCTAAAGATCCAACAACAGCTCTATCTAATGGACCTTTCCACTTAACAAGTTACACAGTGGGAGATCATTTAGTTCTTGAAAAGAACGAACATTATTGGAACGCTGATGAAGTTGGCATTGAAACAATTAAAGGCTACTTTATCGATTTAGCTACTACTGCTTATGCAAGATATGAAGCAGATGAAATGGATGTCTTAAATGATGTTCCATCAGCAATGATTCCTGGATTATCAATCGCATCTCAAGAATTCTACAAATTCCCATTACTAGGAACTTATTACGCTAACTTTAACCTATCTGGTGACCCAGAAATTGGCGGAACAAGAGATGTAGGTGATCGTGACAACACAATATTCTATAACCTAAACTTACGTAAAGCTTTAAATCTTTCCATCAACAGACAAGCATTAGTTGATGCAGTTGGTACAGGTGCTATTCCAGCCGCTGGATTTATTCCTAAGGGCTTCGCGGATCACAATGGTGAAGATTTCTATGAAAACGCTAAAGATGATTCAGAAATCGTAGCTGACGATAGTGCATATGCATTAGCTGTTACTTATTTTGAATCTGCTGCTGAAGAATTGTATCCAACACAAGCTCTTGTTTCTACCGAAGCTGCTGTAGAAGCATTAAGAGCTGAATTAGAAACAAAAGAATATTTATATAACACTAGTGAAGCTCATCAACAAGTTGGTGAATTAATTCAAGAAATGTGGGCTGAAAACTTAGGATTCACAATTCAGTTAGGTAACGAAGAATGGGCAACTTTCCAAGATACAAGAACTGACGGTAACTATGACATCTCTCGTGGTGGCTGGTTAACTGACTTTATGGATCCATCTGGTATGATTGGTATCTTTACACAAGGTAACGCATACAATGACCCAGATTACTTCAACCAAGATTTTGAAGACGCTTTAGCAGTTGCTCGCGAAGCAACTACTGCAGAAGCTCACTTCACAGCACTTTATGAAGCTCATGAAATCTTCATGGCTGACTTACCAATTATCCCAATTTATCACTATAGTGATGTTTTGATGGTAAAAGCTGGAATTACTGGCTGGTCAAGATCAGTTCTAGGATCAATTGACTTCTCAACTGCGAAATTTGCTGATTAGTTAAAAAAAATTACAAACAAAAAAGAGTTTAATTAATTTAAACTCTTTTTTTTGTGCGAATTTACACAATAGAGAATCTCTTTTTAATAGACAAATTTTGTTTCAGTAATGTCTTGTAACTTCAAATTTTTCTAGATTGTAATTATCTGATTCAAGGATACCAGCTTTTTTTAACGCAATTTGAATCTGAGTTTTCGGATCATCAATGCCGTCTATATTAGGTAACAACAAACCTCGTCTATTACCTTTACTGACAATTACACCGTATTTTTTTACATCCAACTCACTTAAAGACTCTACTGAAGTCGGTTCCATTAAAACATCGACGCTGATTATTAAGGAATTTAATTCATTTTCTTCGACTGGGTTAAACCTTGGATCCTTAGTCGCAGCGCTGATTGCGTTTCTAATTATTTCATCAGCTATAGATTTCAAAGTAGGTTCTATTGTTCCGATGCACCCTCTTAATTGACCGTATTTTTTTAGTGATACAAATACCCCTGCTTGATTGTCAAGCATTTCCTTAGGTATATCGTCAGGTATTTTTATTACTTTTTTATATTTTATATAATTCTCGATGGTTAACTTAGCTAAATTCACATAAGAATCGCTAGATAATTTTTGTTTTGGTACTTTTTTGTTTTCTATTACAAATGAAGCTGTTGCATACCCCACTCCAAAAGGTCCTTCATAAGATAATAGTTTTTTTTCATAATTATATGCAGACAAAATTCCTGCCATAATAACAAAAGAACGTAAACCGCATTCAGCGGCTTTTTCTAAAAAATTATCATCAAAATTCAACAAGTCTTCTAAATTACCTGATTTTACGATTTCAATAAACCTTTTATCAAAATCTAATCCTTCTTGTGAAAATCCATAAGGTCCGCTCTTTTTCAATTTGTGAGATAAATCCCCACTAGCAATCATAACCACAGATTTAGAACTCTTGCTAATTGCTTCTTCAATTAGCTTTCCAAATTCATAATGTGTTTCCAGAGGTAATCCTGATAAAGAAAATCTAACAATCTTGTAATCTTTATATACTTTATTAATAAAATACAAAGGAATTGCTGATGCGTGGTCTAGTATACTTTCATGTTTACCTTCAGTAGTTAGGGGAAAATCGGTTTTTTGTGTCAGGATATTCATTGAATTAATAAAATCATTGTCATATTGGACTTCAAACTTAACGCCTGAAGCTCCGTACTTACTAAAATCAACAAAAGCACTTTCACCTTTTGACATACAAAAATAATCATAGTAACTATGAGCATGTGGTGTAGTTATAACTATTGTTTCAGGTTTAATATCAGCAATCATCTTTGCTATATCTAAGTAAGCAG
>DIGC01000011.1:2842-4111 GCA_002419445.1 Caryophanales bacterium UBA5732 | reverse complement strand
ATTTTGGTAGGATTAATGTACGCTTTGCCTAAACCAAAATATGAAGAAACGAATATCTGGAGAAAAGAAGCTAATGACAATAAGGTTTTAGTCATGGCGCATGGTGGCGGTCAAGGATATTATCCTTCCAATACCATCAGCGCTTTTACTAATAGTTATAATTTAGGAGTGGATGTATTAGAGATGGATGTCCAAATGACTAAAGATGGATATTTGGTCTTAAGGCATGGTGAAAACAATACCGGAAACATTAGAGCGATGAGTAACTGTGATACCGTTATTTGGAAAGAAAACTATCAATACTTATATGAAACATGTAATTTTGGTTATAATTATCAAGATGCCGAAGATAATTATCCATATCGTGATCTGACTCATGAAGAATGGGTAGAAGCTGGTGTTTATCTGACAAAACTAGAAGAATTATTTATTAATTTCGGTGATACTATTCTTTACAATATTGAGATTAAAGCTGATAGTGATGCGCCAAGGACAGAAACCGCAGATGCATTATACAATCTTTTACTAGAATATGGTTTATTGGAAGAAACCTTAGTAGCGACAGCTTTTGATGATATTTCCAAGTATATTGTTGAAAATTACCCTGATATCCAGCTATCTACATCTCAAGCCGAAGCGCAAAAAGTAATTATCCCAGCTTATATTCTTTCAAGTTTGTTTTATACACCAGGCCAATATTCGTCAGTGCAAATACCGATGGGATTTAGTTTACCGGTAATCAATGAACTTAATTTGGCGACGAAATTACTTGTCACTACCTTGCATCGCCACAATATGGCAGTTCATTACTGGACGATTAATGACCCTGACGATATGAGATTATTAATTGAACTTGGTTGCGATGGAATAATTACCGATTATCCTGATATCTTGATGGAAATCATCAAAGAATATGAATAAAAAAAAGCCAATCTGAAATTGGCTTTTCTTTTTGAAGTTCTTTATTATTTTCTTCAATCGGATTTTATTCAGATAAGATTCTCGCACTACCACCGACAAAAACTTTATTGATTTCATTATCTATTAAATCTAAATTCACAATAATTTCTGAAGGTTGGTTCATGCTATAACCTTGCCTTAAAACAAAATTAGTCTTTTGTTTATAATATTTAAATAAGTAACTAGCTAAAGCACCGTTAGATGTTCCGGTTGCACTTTCCTCATTTATCCCTACAACGGGGGCAAAATTTCGGCCATAAGCATCAACTTCATCGTGAGTAGTGAAAGCGTGAATGCCAATAGTGTTAT
>DIGC01000011.1:1037-2700 GCA_002419445.1 Caryophanales bacterium UBA5732 | reverse complement strand
CTAAAAATCGGCGCTGGTTGTTGCATGAAAACAAAATCATTTTTGACATCTAAACTTAAGATTCCCGCTTTTGTTTCTTGTGTATAAATACCTTCATTAATAACATTTAATTTTTTTAAAAGATTAAATGTAGCTATCGTGGCATGGCCACATAAATTCACTTCATCTGTCGGAGTAAAAAATCTGACTTTAAAATCAGCTACTTTACTCTTCGTGACAAACGCAGTTTCGCTAAACCCAACTTCTTTAGCAATCTCTTGCATCTTTTTATCACTTAGGTTATCAGCGTTAATATAGACTCCGGCTTTATTCCCGCCAAAATCAGTTTTAGGAAAAGCCGATAAACGGTATAAATTTTTCATTTTAAAATTCTCCTGACTTTATTACTCAAAAGGATATTTTAGACCGATAACAGCTCTTATACTATCCATTAACTCTAGCGTTTCTTTAGTCTGTTTAAAATTCATCGTTTTGTTCTGAGTTTCATGGTTAATAATACTGTCGCAAAAACTCCTAATTTCATCCACAAAGCCTTCACCATCAAAAGGAAGAGATATTTCTTTATCGTTGATGAATAGTTTTTCACAGCGTGAAAAATTAATCATTTTGATAGTGCAATTTTCAAAAACTAATAAAGCGTCATTGACTAAATTGTCATTAAAACTGGACTTAATAGAGATTTTTGCGTTTAAATCATCAACTATAAAAACATTTACTTCAGAATCAACGCCAGTTTCAGTAAAGAGAGCATTTGCATCTAAAGTTTTAACACTTGATTGTTTAATTAAATTATAAAAACTTAATGGGTAGATTCCTAAATCCAGTAAACTTCCTCCGGCAAGATTTAAATTAAGCAATCTTCCGTCACTTGGGTAATTTTCAATTAATTTGTATCCCTTAGATATATTTGCGGATAGTAGTTTTCCGCATTCATTACTAGCAATCATATTTTTAACATAAGTAGTAGAAGGTAAAAAACTTGTCCACATCGCTTCCATTAATAAAACTTGATTTTCTCGAGCACAATCAATCATTTTTTGGTATTCAATTTGATTTATCGCAATTGGTTTTTCGACTAAAACGTGTTTTTTGTTTTTCATAAATAAAATCGCCAAGTTGTAGTGAAAGTTATGCGGTGTTGCGATATAAACCGCATCAATCACTGAACTCTTGGCCATTTCTTCATAACTAGAAAATGCATATTCGCAGTTATACATACCTTGGTAAATTTTCGCTTGATCAATAGAACGCGCTGATACAGCGGTAAGTTTTGCGTCTTTTACAAATTTGATATCTCTAGCGAACTTTTGTGCGATTCCGTTAGCCCCTGCTATTCCAAATCTAATCATCATATACCTCTTTCTTTTTATTTTATCACAAAAGAAAATTATTAATTAAAAAAAGTGTGAATCTAATCTTGATTCACACTTTGATTTCTTCAATAATCGACGTTATCAAACTCGACAAATATTTTTCTACCGGTATTTAATTTTCTAATTTTTAACATATCATCTTCATCTAAAGAAAAATCAAATACGTCAAAATTTTGTTTTATTCTTGAAGGAGTAACACTTTTAGGAATGACTACTATTCCTCTCTCAATTAACCATCGAATCGCTACTTGAGTCACGGATTTATTATGCTTTTTAGCAATTTCTTGCAT
>DIGC01000011.1:0-976 GCA_002419445.1 Caryophanales bacterium UBA5732 | reverse complement strand
TGATTTTGTAAAGTGATATGAGTTTCAACTTGGTTTACCATTGGTTTAATTTCAACATTATCTAAAAGGTGTTGAATATGGTGAACATTATAATTTGATACGCCAATCGCCTTAACTTTGCCCTGTTTGTATAGTTCTTCAAAAGCTCGGTAAGTAGACAAAGAATTTTCATAGCCCTTAAACCAATGAATCAAATATAAATCAATATATTCAACTCCTAATTTTCTTCTTGACTCTTCAAAAGCTTTTAAAGCAGCTTCATAACCTTGATCAGAATTCCATAATTTTGTTGTAATAAAAATTTCTTCACGGTTAACTTTTGAATCCTTTATTGCTTTGCCTATCATTTCTTCGTTTCCATAAACAGCGGCTGTATCAATATGTCGATAACCCGCTTCTAAAGCTGATAAAACTGCATTATATGCATCCTCTGGCGAAGAACGCCAAGTTCCTATGCCGATTATCGGCATTTCATAATTATTGTTCAATTTGACTTTCATAATCTAAATCAACTCCTTTTCATCTGTTATTATAACAAAATTCACACTTATTTAAAAATAAAAAGAATTATTATCGCTCTCAAGTACTATTTTGTTAAAAGGAGTGATTTTATGAAAAAAATTGTTTTGGGTACAATTTTATTATTAAGTGCGTTATCAATCTTTATAATTAGAGTCAATGCTTATTCGCCAGATTATTTACCGGGGGGGAAAAATTATATCTCCAGCGATAATATTATCAAGGTAGATGAAATTATTAGTACGATGAATCCGTTCCTAGTAATACCTTATACTGAATATACCTTTTCGGTGTCTACAGATTATGTGGACGGAAGAGCATTTATTGGATCAATATCTTTTTATGACAATGATTCATATTTATCGGAGTTAAGTTTTGATGATAGTATGATGGATTTTGATAATGAATTTTTCTCTGCTAGCCTTACCTTTACCGTTCCCACTGAAGCAAATTATTT
>DIGC01000044.1 GCA_002419445.1 Caryophanales bacterium UBA5732 | reverse complement strand
TTTTCATGTTATTAACATGATATAATATTTTTATTGATTAAGATGGCGGAGGTTTTTATGGAAAAGATCATTAATGTAGTTAATCTTCATAAAAGCTATGGGGAAGTTAAAGCGGTTAAAGGAATTGAGTTTTATGTGGAAGCGGGAAGTTTATTTGCTTTTTTAGGACCAAACGGTGCTGGAAAAACAACAACTATTAACATTTTGTCTACTTTGCTTACAAAAGATGCTGGAGAAGTTGAAATTAATGGCATTAAATTGGGTGAAAATGAAGAATTAATTCGCAGTTCGATTGGGATTGTTTTTCAAGAGGGTGTGTTGGACCCATTGCTGTCAGTGAAGGAAAATCTAGAGGTTAGAGGGAGCTTTTATAAACTTTCCAAGAACCTCTTGCAAGAACGGATTAAAGCCGCTCTAGAAGTTACCGGCATCGAAAACATTGCCAGTAGAAAATATGGAACTTTGTCTGGTGGACAAAAAAGACGAACCGATATTGCTAGAGCTTTAATTCACGCGCCTAAAATACTGTTTTTAGATGAACCAACCACGGGACTAGATCCACAAACTCGTAAAAATGTCTGGAATACAATCATGCATTTGCAAAAAGAAGAAAAAATGACAGTTTTTTTGACTACCCATTATATGGAAGAAGCCGATAAAGCTGATTATGTAGTCATCATTGATAACGGTCAAATCGCAGCTAAAGGAACACCATCTTATTTAAAGGATGTTTACTCAAATGATATTTTAAAAATAAAGCCTAAAAACGCTGAGTTGTTAATCGAGTATTTAAATAAAAACAATATTCACTTTGAAAAGCAAATTGATATATTTTTAATTAAATTAGACAATACATTAGAAAGTATTGAGATTGTCAATCAGAATAAAGAAAATCTTGAATCCTTTCAAGTTTTAAACGGAACTCTCGATGATGCTTTTATTAATGTAACTGGCAAGGAGATTAGAGAATGATTTTACAACTGATTAAAAGAAATCTTAAACTTTATTTTCGAGACAAAGTCTCAGTATTCTTTTCACTTCTAGGCGTATTTATAATTATTGGTTTATATGTAATTTTTTTGGGAAAGATGATGATTTCTTATACCGATGATATTATTGGTGTCAATTCAAGATTTTTAATGACTTCATGGATTATGGCGGGTGTAATTTCAGTTACTACCATAACAACATGTAATGGCGCTTTTGGAATTATGGTTGAAGACACAGCATTAAACAGGATGAGAGATTTTAAAGTGTCGCCGATTAAGAGATGGCAACTAGTATTATCATATGTTATTTCAGCGATGATTGTTGGCGTGGTTATGAGTGTTTTAACTTTAGTTTTAAGTGAATTATATATCTACATTGATGGAGGCTCAATACTTTCGTTTTCGGCCTTAATGAAAGTTTTAGGCTATATCATGTTATCAGTTTTTTCCAGTTCAGCTTTTATTTTTTTGATAATGTCTTTTATCAAAAGTCAAAACGCTTTTGGGACAGCAAGTTCAATTATTGGGACACTGATTGGTTTTCTTACAGGTATTTACATACCTATTGGCAATTTACCAAACGGAGTACAAACTATAATCAAAATCTTCCCATTGTCACACTCGGGAGTCTTATTGAGACAAACAATGATGAGCGAAGTTATAAGGCTAGAATATATGCCAGACGAATTCAAAATTTTCTTAGGCGTTAACTTTCAAATTAATGGAGAGTTTATGTCTAATTTAATTCATATTGCTTATCTTTTAATCAGTGGTGTGGTATTCTATTTACTAGCGATTATCGTTGTATCAAGAAAAAGGAGTAGCTAGTGAAAAATCAATTTTATAATTATAACATTACAGAATTAAAAGAATTGTTAGTAGATAACAATTTTAAGGCTTTTAATGCCGAACAAATTTATAAGTGGGTCTACGAAAGTAACATCAGTGATCCGGAGAAAATGAGCAATTTATCAAAAGAACTACGCGCTTTTATTTCGGAATTTTTTACTTTTGATTTATTGGAGCTAGTGACGCAACAAACGTCTAAAACTGGTACTGATAAATTTTTATTTAAACTTTCCGATGGAATAATCATTGAATCCGTATTGATGGAACACGATTATGGATTAAGCTTATGTGTAACATCACAAGCAGGTTGTTCAATGGGCTGTAGTTTTTGCGCTTCAGGCTTAATTGGAAAACAGAGAGACTTGTCAGCTGCGGAATTGGTATTACAAATAATCACTGTGCAGGCAATAAAAGAAGTTAAAATCACCCACATAGTAGTGATGGGAACAGGTGAACCTTTTGATAATTACGATAATGTCATGAATTTCTTAAAAATTATAAATTACAAGCATGGTTTGCAAATAGGTTCTAGGCACATAACAGTCTCTACTTGCGGTATAGTACCTAAAATTTATGATTATGCAAAAGAAGAGATTAAAGCTAATTTAGCAATTAGTTTACACGCTCCAAATAATGAAATCAGAAATAGATTAATGCGGATTAACCGAGCATATCCAATTACTGAAGTAATTCAAGCCGCTAAAGATTATTTTGAAGAAACAAAAAGAAGAGTTACTTTTGAATATATTCTCTTAAAGGGAATAAATGACGAAATCGATCACGCAAATGAATTGAGTGATTTAATCAGAGGAATTAATTGTTACGTTAATTTGATTCCCTACAACCCAGTTAATGAGTTCAGTTATCAAAAAACTGATGAGAAAAGAGCTGATCGTTTTTATCAGCAACTTGTAAGACGGGGAATAAATGTAACTTTAAGAAAAGAAATGGGTTCTGATATTGATGCGGCATGTGGGCAGTTAAGGTTGAAAAACCTTAAGTAAGGTCGTAAATACATTGACTAGACTTCAATATTTTGATAAAATAATAGTGTTTATTTAAGGATAAAGGTGAGTATAAATGGTAAAAGAAATCAAAAAAATCGCTCTATTAACGGGTGGAGGAGATTGTTCAGGATTAAATGCAGTACTAAGAGCCGTAGTTAAGGCTGGTATTTTGAAGTATAATTATGAAGTAATCGGTTTTATGGGGGGGTATCATGGTCTTTTAACTGATGATTTCATTAAAATGGATTTAAAAAATGTTGCGGGAATTTTCCATCAAGGTGGAACGATTTTAAAAATGAGTAACAAAGATAACTTGTTTAACTTCAAAACCGTTGATGATAAAGGTAAAGTAGTTTACAAAGATGTTTCTGATATTGCAATTCAAAATTTAAAGAAACATAATATTGATGCATTAGTCATTATTGGTGGAGACGGAACATTGACTTCCGCTAGAGATTTCGCTAGAAAAGGCATTAACGTAATCGGTATTCCAAAAACAATCGATAATGATGTTCCGGCTACCGAAATTACTTTCGGGTATAGAACTGCTTTAGATCACATCATGTTAAGTTTAGATGCTTTACATACGACCGCGTATTCACATGATCGGGTAATGATTCTAGAGGTTATGGGAAGAAATGCCGGTTGGTTGGCTTTAGAAGGTGGAATAGCAGGTTCAGCCGATGTTATCTTAATTCCAGAAATACCTTATGACGTAAACTCAGTAGCTAAAACTGTCTTTGAACGCTATAATCGTGGTTCTAAGTTTACAATCATCTGCGTATCTGAAGGCGCTAAACCGGTTGATGGTGATGTAACAATTAAAAAACTAGATAATGATAGCCCTGATTCTGTCAAATTGGGTGGCGTCGGCGAAATTCTCGCCGCACAACTAGAAAAAATCATTAAACCAGTTACTGGTCAAGATATTCGTGTTACAACTCTTGGGTATATCCAAAGAGGTGGGGTTACTAATACATTTGATAGAGTTTTGGGTACAAAATATGGTTCTTATGCAGTTGATATGATTGCTAGAAACGAATTTGGACGAATGGTTGTTATTAGAAATGACCACATGGAATCTGTAAGACTTGAAGAAGTTGTTGGTGCTGGAAAAACTGGTCAAACCAGTTCGGGTGGAGCGAGAATCGTTAACCCGCACGGTGATTTAGTTTGTGCAGCTAAAGACATAGGAATAACATTTGGAGATTAAATAGGAGNNAGGATAATATGGAGTTAAAAGGTAGTAAAACTGAAAAGAATTTACTAGAAGCTTTTGCTGGAGAATCAATGGCAAGAAACAAGTACACTTTTTATGCTGCTAAAGCTATGGAAGAAGGTTATGTAGAAATAGCTGAATTTTTCGAAGAAACGGCTATAAACGAAAGAGAACATGGTAAAATTTGGTTCAAATTATTACATGATGGCAATATTCCTACTACGAACCTTAATTTACAAGATGGCGTTAATGGTGAACACTATGAATGGACAGAGATGTACAAAGGGTTCGCTGAAACTGCAAAAGAAGAAGGGTTTAAAAAAATTGCATTCTTATTTGAAAAAGTAGCTGAAATTGAGAAACGTCATGAAGAGAGATATCAAGCCTTATTAGAAAGACTTAAAAATGATGAAGCTTTTATGTCTAAAGAAGATTCTGAGGTTTGGATCTGTACTAATTGTGGACATCTTCATTTTGGAAAGAAAGCTCCAAAAATTTGCCCTGTTTGCGATTATCCTCAATCATACTTTAAAAGACATTACACTAAATTATAATCTAAAGAAGGCATTTGCCTTCTTTTTTTATTCTTTGGTTATACTGTATAATGATTTCATGTTATAATATAGTTAATATTTTAAATAGGTGATATATTGGAAAAAGAAGGAAGAATTATAAAGTTAATAGGTGGATTATATACTGTAATTGACGAAGAAAAAAACAAATACATCTTGAAACCGCTTGGAATATTTCGACACAAAAACATTCAACCTAAAGTTGGAGACTTAGTTGTTTTTAACCAAGATTCAATTATTGATCTAAAGGAAAGAAAAAATGATTTATATCGGCCAATGATTGCCAATGTTGATCAAGTATTATTAGTTAACTCTGCAATAAGTCCGGATTTTAGTTTTCTTTTGCTAGATAAATTTATTACCTTAATTGTAGCAAATGGTATTAAGCCGATTATTATTATTACAAAGGTTGACTTATTAGAAAAGAGCCTATTAGAGGCCTTAAAGGCTAAAATAAATTATTACGAAAAATTCTATAAGGTCATATATTTTAGCGCAAAAACGCTAGAAGGCAAAGAGGAGATATTAAATGTCACTCGAAATAAAGTGAATGTCCTTGCAGGCCAAACCGGTGCAGGAAAATCATCGTTATTAAATGCAATTGATTCTAAATTGAACATTCAAACTAATGAAATTTCCAAAGCTCTGGGCCGAGGTAAGCATACGACACGGCACGTTGAATTAATCGCATTCGGTGAAGGTTATATAGCCGACACACCTGGTTTTTCTAAATTAGAGTTTTTAGATTACCAAGCTAATCAAATAAGATTCTATTTTTCTGATTTCTTTGAATTAAGCAATCAATGTAAATTTTATGAGTGCACACATATTCATGAACCTGGTTGTGCAATTATTACCGCTTATCAAGAAGGCAAAATTCTCAAAGAACGATATGAGAGCTACAAAAATATATATAATGAAATCAAATTACAAAAGCCAATTTATCGGAGGGATGACAAATGATCTGTTCAACATCATTTTTAAGCAGTGATTTTTCAAGACTTAGAGAAGAAATCTTGTCTGTAAACCGGGCTAAGTGGTTGCATTTTGATGTAATGGATGGAAAGTTTGTTGAAAATGTCACATATAATCATTTAATGCTTAGAGAAATAAAAAAATATAGTGAACAATTTTTTGATGTTCACCTGATGATAGTTAAGCCTGAAAAGTATGTTGACAAATATATAAACGAAGGTGCGAATTTAATAACGTTTCACCTGGAAGCCTCTAAGGACCCTCTGAAATTGATTTCCAAAATTAAAGCTAGAAATGTTTTAGCAGGAATATCTATTAAGCCTAATACCGAAGTTGAAGATTTGCTAGATTTTCTTCCGTATTTAGATTTAGTTTTAATTATGAGCGTTGAGCCTGGTAAAGGCGGACAAAAATTTATTTCTAATTCCCTAGGAAAAATTGAATATTTACTTAAAAAGAAAAAAGAGTTAAATCATGAATTTTTTATTGAAGTTGATGGTGGAATTAATTTTGAAACCGCTAAAACAGTTAGGGAAGCGGGTTGCGACGTAATAGTAGTTGGTTCTTTTCTTTTTAATAAACCTAATCGAAACAAGCTTATCGAGGAGTTAGAAAATGTATAAAAAAGTAAAGGTTTTTTGTGGACCTAATTCTTATAATTTCAACTCTTTATATTTTGAAGAAGCCAATGAATTTTTGGTTGGTATCGATTCTGGTTTAGAGTATTTAATCAATATCGAAAAAAAAGTCGATTTAGCAGTGGGCGATTTTGATTCGATTGACGCTAAAATCTTTGAGAAGGTAAAAAAGAAATGTAATCAAATCATTCAACTTAAAAAAGAAAAAAACATGACGGATTTAGCTTTTGCGCTTGATTACATTTATAATAATATGGATTACAACGAAATTGAGGTTTATGGAGGTATTAGCGGGAGGATTGATCATTTTCTTGCTAACCTTAATCTTATTACAAAATATGAATTTTCAATGAGGGATGACAACCACTATATATATATTTTAAAAAAAGGTCGTCATCAAATAAATAATTTTAAAAAATATGTTTCTTTTTTCGCAATTGAGGATGTTTATGGATTGACTTTAAAAGGCTTTAAATTTAATTTGGACAGTTACTATTTAAGTATAAACGATTCGCTATGTGTTTCTAATGAAGGCAGTGGTTTAATTGAATTCACTAAAGGAAAGCTTTTGGTCATTATTAGTGATGATCGTTAAATAATTATTTATATTATGCATAATAAGGAGGAATTTTTACATGAAAAAACTATTAGTATTTCTCACTATGATTATAGTTGTTGGTCTATTAGTGGGGTGTAGCGGTCTATTCCCCGAAATTGAAAATTCAACGAGGACCTTCTTGACTAAAACGACTGCATCGACAACGACAGTTAATTCTATTGATGAAGAGATGGTTATCTCGGAATTATATAAAAAAATTTATGATTCACTTTATGATGAAGTTCGGCAAGAAGTCATTAACGATATAGCGGAAGAAAGGTTTCAACAACTTTATGACTCTGTGATTTTAGCGCTTTTGGCTGAAATTGACTCTGGCAACATAACTGTTTCAGCCGCTTCGGTTATTGACATGATTTTAGCGATTGAAGCAAATCAAGCTAATTCAGTAGTAGGCGTCGTAAACATAAATGAAGATGAAGTAAGTCAATCAATAGGTTCTGGTGTTATTTATAAAAAAGACGGAAATAGATATTATGTATTGACTAACAACCATGTAGTTGAAAACGGTTCGTCTTACAAAGTCGTTTTTGAAGACGGGACTGAGATCGATGCTGTTTTAAGAGGTGTAGATCAGTTAGTTGATGTAGCCGTTCTATATTTTGAAACCTCTGATATATTACCGGTCTCCAGTTTTGGCGATTCAGCTCTCTTGAATAAGGGGGAAATTATTATTGCCGTAGGGCACCCTTCAGGATTTACCTATTATGGTTCGATGACAATGGGAATTATATCTGGCTTAGATAGATATTTCGACATTGATAACGATGGCGTTAACGATATGTTTGTTGGGTATATTCAACACGATGCTGCTATTAATTCAGGCAACAGCGGTGGTGCACTGTTCAACCTACAAGGCGAATTAATTGGTGTCAACACGATTAAATTAACTTCGGTAGAAATTGAAGGTATGGGATTTGCAATACCTTCTAATCTTGTAAAAGCAATCGTCACTGATATCGAAGAGTTCGGTTATTCGATTCAAAAACCAGTTTTAGGAATAAGATTTGTTGATATTAAAAATAATCAAGAATACTTTACGGCTAATGGGATTACTTTACCAGAAGGAGTGACGGAAGGATTTTATATATTAGAAGTCGAACTAGGTAAAACGATGGAAGAGTATCTTCTTCCTGGTGATATAGTGACCCAAATCGGTGATGTGGTAATAAGTTCAAGTAGACAGTTTGTTGAAGATTTTTCTGTTTATCGTGTAGGCGATCTTATTGATGTTGTTTTAATTAGAAATGGTGTCCCAATGGAAATCACTGACATTCTTTTGAAGGCGGCTCCGTGATGAAACGTTTCTTTATTTTCGTAGTTTCCTTAATGGCCGTTTTCATTGGCACATTTAGTGTTTCTGGCCAAGAAGTTACGACTGATATGACATCTGAACAAACTACTACATTTCCTGAGTTAACAATAAGTGAAGATAGTTTCTATACTTTCACTGACTATGATGAATTAATCTCTCAATTATATGAAAAAGTTTATGATGATATTTATGATGATTTGTATAATCAAATAGTCTCTGATATAGACACTCAATTTTATGAAGATATTTATGATTTGGTTGAACAAAATGCTGATCAGTTATTAATTGAAGAGGAAATATCGGTTTATATCGATGATTTTCAGCAAATGCTTTACGATGTAGTAGGCTTGGCTGAAAATTCTGTATTAGGCATTATGAGTTATTTAGGTTCTGAACCCGTGGCTGTTGGTTCGGCTGTTATTTATCGATACGAACCGATTAATCAGAATTACTATATTATTACAAATCATCACGTAATTGCAGAGGGAAATAATTTTTCCGTTGTTTTTGAAGATGGTAAGCAATATGTTGCCAATCTGATTGGTTATGATACTGAAGTAGATATAGCAATTCTTAGTTTTTACGCTCCTGATCAAGAAAATATTCAAGTTTCTGTACTTGGTGACTCTTCTACCTTAGCGCAAGGTATGTTTTTGATAGCTGCAGGCAACCCACAAGGCCTTAATTTCTATGGTTCGGTTACTTTGGGTCTTATATCGGGATTGGAAAGAAAAGTTGATGAAAACGAATATATTGGTTACTTACAACATGATTCTGCAATAAACCCTGGTAATAGTGGTGGACCCGTTTATAATCTAGATGGTGAAGTAGTTGGGATAAATGTTTCAAAATATGCTATAACAGAGATTGAAGGAATGGGTTTTGCAATTCCAATTAATTTAGTTAAAAGGATTATTGAAAGAATTGAAGACAATAATCTCAATGATAATACAATTATGCCTAGATTAGGCGCTGATTATTATGATGTTTCTGAGTATCTGAGTAATGGTACAGTCACCGTAAGAAACCTGACTATTAACGGAACATTAATTAGTGAGAATATAACTTTAACCTTACCGCTAGGTATCACAAGTGGATTGTTACTATATGAAATTCATGATAATTCTACGGTCTCATCATCTCCTCTAGAGAGTGGAGACTTAGTTTATAGAATCAATAATCATACTATACTTAACAATCAAGATTATTTTAACTATGTTTACAACAATTTTGAAGCTGGAGATACAATTACTATCTATTACTATGAACTAAATCACGATACCTTGGAATATAGTACATTAATGCAAAGTGTAGATGTAATTCTAAAATAAAAGAAAAAAGCAGATTCTATCTGCTTTTCCTTTAGTATTAGGTTAAAAAATTAAGCTCTTTCAATTTTACCGGATTTTAATGCTCTCGCAGAAACGTATACACGTTTTACTAGACCATCTTCGTCGATAATTCTAACTTTTTGAAGGTTAGCTTTCCATTGTTTCTTAGTCGCGTGCATTGAATGGGAACGGTTGTTACCAGTCATAAATTTTTTACCTGTTACACTGCATACTCTAGGCATGATATCACTCCGTTTCTGTTAATATTTCAGCAGTACTATTTTATCACATATACATAAAATTGCAAGAAAAATATTATTAATTTTATGTTATGGGGTAACATATTCAAAATAATTGCTTTTTTAAATGCCTTATGATATAATGCTATTGCTTTTTTTGAGTTAAAAAATTTTCTAACACGCAGCATCTAAATAAAAATAAAGGGGAAATTAATATGTCTACGAACCAAATTGATGGTAAATTATTTAGAGACTTAATTGTAAATGGAAGTATCAAACTAAAAAATAACATGAATAGAATCAATGATTTAAATGTGTTTCCTGTCCCAGATGGAGATACTGGATCGAATATGTCAGCGACTATGTCTGCTGGAGCTAATGCAATTAAACAATCTGAAGAAACATCTATTGGTAAGGTCGCAAAATCATTAGCTAGAGGAATGTTAATGGGGGCTAGAGGTAACAGTGGTGTTATTCTTTCCCAATTATTTAGCGGTATTGCAAAAAGCTTGGTTGATAAAGACCAAATTGATGTTGAAGAATTTTCATACGCACTAAGAAGTGGCGTTGAACAAGCTTATTCAGCGGTTATACATCCAGTAGAAGGTACAATGTTAACGGTGTCAAGAGAAGGTGCTGATCAAGCGATTTCTGTATACCCTGACGTTGAAGATTTTGAAGAATTATTTGATCTCTATATTGAAGAATTATATAAATCATTAGAACGAACTCCTGATCTTTTGCCGATTTTAAAAGAAGTTGGTGTTATTGACTCAGGTGGAGCCGGATTTATTGAGATTATTGAAGGCATGAGAGATGCTTTACACGGTAAAGTATATGATGATAAACAAGAACCTTCAAATGACTACAAAGTTGATTTAACAAATTATAAACACATTGAAGGCGAAGACTTTGGTTATTGCACTGAATTTATCATGCAAATTGAAAAAATGAGCGAATTTTCTCAAAAAGATTTCATTGATATGATTTCACCTTTAGGAAATTCTCTTGTAGTTGTCCAAGATGAAAATATCTTAAAAGTCCATATTCATACGCAAACACCTGGTGATGCCTTAAATTTAGCGCAACATTTTGGATTTTTTGTTAATTTAAAGATTGAAAATATGAATTTACAACATACAGAAGTATTAATCCATCAAGAAGCAGACCTTCAAGATGATTGTGATTGTGGTCATGACCATAGTCAATCAGTGGCACCTAGGGTCAAAAAGAAGTATGCTATTGTGGCAGTTGTAAATGGAAAAGGTTTAAAGGAAACATTTGTTGAAATGGGGTGTGATTACATTATCGATGGTGGGCAAACTATGAATCCTTCTGTTGAAGACTTTGTTAAAGCTGTTGAAAGCATCAATGCTGATCATATTATCATTATTCCTAACAACAAAAACGTTATGTTATCTGCTGAAACCGCAAGGGACATGATTGAAGGTAAAGATGTTCATGTTCTTAAGGCCAAAACAGTTGCTCAAGGATACTCCGCACTGACAATGTTTGATGCAACTCAAGAAGTCGCTCCAAATATCGAAGAAATGACTAATTATCTTGATAAGGTAAAAACAGGCGAGGTAACTTTTGCGATTAGAGATTCTAAGAATAATGGAATTGACATCTTTAAAGACGATTTTATGGGAATCTATAATGGAGAAATTGTAAACACTAACCCAGACCGTGAAATACTAGTCAAGGATTTAGTTGCAAAAATGATTGATGAAAATTCTGAGATTATTACGATAATGTATGGCAAAGATGTTAATAAAGCTGAAGTAGAAGAGTTGACCGATCATATCAATGATGAATACGGATTGGAAATTGACGTTATTAATGGTGGACAAGATATTTATTCATATATTATATCTATTGAGTAATTTATAAAGAGGTATTGTTTGATACCTCTTTTTTTTATATAATATTTTTAGCAATAACATATGAGGTTAGAATGGAACTTAAAAATATTTCTGGAGTTGGAAAAGTTACATTAGAAAAACTTAATAATCTCAATATTAAAAGCGTCGAAGACATGCTTTTTTGTTTTCCAAAGAAATATGAGATTAACTCTATTGACGATATCGAAAATAAAGTTTTAGATAAGACAATGACCCTTAAGGTAGAGGTCATTAGTAAACCTAAACTATATTATATTAGAAAAAAACTTACAAAAATGATGATTCCAGTCAAACATAGCAATTATAGTTTCACGATAACCATATTTAATAGAGAGTTTCTTATGAATACTATTTATAGCGGTGTTTTATTAGTGGTTACTGGAAAATTTCTTAAAAATTTTAATACCTTTTCAGCCAGTAATATGGTGCTTTTATCTAATTTTAAAGAGGGAGTTTTACCCGTCTATGGATTAAATGATATAACAGAACATCGAGTCAGGACCATCACTAAAAACATCATTGAAAACAACTATAATTTATCTGAAAATTTGCCAGATTTCATCAAAAATAAACGTAATTTTAAAAACATAAATGAAACTATCAAAAAAATTCATATACCGCAGTATATCGAAGATGTTGAAGCCTCTAAAGCGAGAATGGCCTATGAAGAGTTTTTAATGTTCGCAATTAGAGTTGAATCTATAAAAAAATTAAATCAAAGAGTTGTAACACCAACGAAAAATTATGATATAAATAAAGTAAAGCAATTAATTAACAGTTTGCCTTTCGAATTGACTGACGATCAAAAAAGCGCTACTAATGAGATATTTATGGATTTTAAAAAGAAAACAAGAATGAATCGTTTATTACAAGGTGATGTGGGTTCTGGAAAAACTATTATTTCCATTATTAGTTCTTATGCTGTTGTTACTGCAAAGTTTCAAGTTGCGATTTTAGCACCTACTCTAGTTTTGGCTAAACAGCATTACCAGACATTCATTAAATTTTTAAAATCGTTTAATGTTGACATTGCCTTATTAACAAGTGAAACAAACTCACAAGAAAAGATAGATATATTTCAAAAAGTTAGAAGTAATCATATAGATATTATAATTGGAACGCATAGTTTGTTGCAGGAATCAATTGTGTTTAATAATCTGGGTTTTGTAGTCATTGATGAACAGCAAAGATTCGGTGTCGAACAAAGAAAGACTATTAGGAAAAAAGGTATACATCCAGATATTCTAATGATGACTGCTACCCCTATTCCAAGAACATTAGCAATATCCCTGTTTGAAAATTCCGATGTATCGACAATAAGAGAAAAACCAAGTAATCGCAAGAGTGTATATACTAAGATTGTCGATTTTGAAGAATTAGAACTAAGTTTTAAAACCGTTGATAGTGAATTGCATAAAAATAGACAAATTTATGTGATTTGTCCTCTAATAGAGACAAGTGATTTAAGAAGTCAAATTTCTACGGATGAAGCTTATATCATGATGAAAAAGAGATTCAAAAGCGCTAAAATAGATATATTACATGGCAAAATGAATGATGTAGAAAAAACTCAAGTACTCGATAAATTCTACCGCAATGAAACGCAAATATTGATATCCACTACTGTTGTTGAAGTTGGAGTAAATATTGAGAACGCAACCACGATGTTAATTTTCAATGCCAACGCATTTGGACTAGCTCAAATTCATCAATTAAGAGGAAGAATTGGTAGAAACGATTACGAAGCTTTTTGCTACTTAATTATTGACAACTTCATTGAAGATTTAGAAAGGTTAAAAATTCTTGAAGAGACAAATGATGGTTTTGCAATAAGTGAGTATGATTTGGCTTTAAGAGGACCTGGAGAAGTTTTTGGTAGCATTCAATCCGGAGTACCTAATTTCCGCTTTGCAAACATTATAAAAGACGAAGTGCTTCGTGATCAAGCCTTTGAGGATGCTAAAGAAGTAATTGTTAGTAGCGATGCTTTGTCACAAAGATTAGTAACTCGGGTTTTAAAATCAATTGATTCTTATAATTTAGATTAAGTTATGTTATACTTTATGGAGAAGAGGTGTTATTCATGATAAAAATAGGCGTAGATGCTATGGGTGGAGATTACGCTCCAAAAGAACAAATCCTAGGAGCAATGCTTGCAATTAAGAAAATTCCAGATATTGAAATAAATCTTTATGGTGATAAAGATATAATTTCTCAATATCTTACTGATTCAACAAGAATCAATGTTATAGATGCGAAATATGCAATACCCATGGGAGAAAAAAATCCCATTCAAGCAATTAAAAACCACAAAGATTCTTCGATGGTTGTGGCTTTATCTAGTTTAAGAACTGATGAGAGTGATGCAGTTGTTTCTAGCGGAGCTACACAAGCGTTAATTGCCGGTGCACATTTATTAGTAAGGCGAATGAAAGGTTTTAAAAGAACTGCTATCGCCCCAATTTTACCTAGAGTTGATGGTGGACAAACGATTCTTTTAGACGCTGGTGCTAACCTTAGTATAAAACCGGAATATATGATCCAACAGGCATATTTTGCTAAAATATACGCCCAGAAATTATTGAAAATTGAAGACCCAAAAGTTGGTTTAATTAATATTGGAACTGAAGATGGAAAGGGTAGAGAATTTGACCAAGAAGTTTTTAAACTTTTTAAAGAAACTGACCTATTTACTTTCTATGGAAACGTCGAACCAAAAGTGGTTTTAGATCCTCCTTGCGATATCCTGATAAGTGATGGTTTTACTGCAAACATCGTTATGAAGTCAGTTGAAGGTGCAGCTAAAGGTATGGGGCAACTACTTAAAAAAAACCTTAAGAGCAGTTTTTTAGGCAAAATTGG
>DIGC01000088.1:2559-2945 GCA_002419445.1 Caryophanales bacterium UBA5732 | reverse complement strand
CATTGGCTCATTACCGCATTGGCTCATTACCTCATTGGCACATTTTCACATTGGCACATTGGCACATTACCTCATTACCTCATTACCACATTACCTCATTACCTCATTGGCACATTACCTCATTGGCACATTTTCACATTGGCACATTGGCACATTGACTCTTTTCTCTTGACCGGAGACTGTTGACCGGGGACATTACAACAACATCCATTTCCCTTCTTTTCTGCCACCTTCTCTTGTTATTTTATTTTCCTTTTTTAGCCTATTTAATTGTCGTTCAACTGTTCTGCTTGTTACATTTATTTTTGCTGCTAACTCTGGAATAGTAATTTCGGGATTTTTCTCAATAAGAGATAATAATTCTTTCCCGACATCTTTCCCGACAT
>DIGC01000088.1:1374-2469 GCA_002419445.1 Caryophanales bacterium UBA5732 | reverse complement strand
ATAATACGTTGAATGCCAGAACCGTATTTTTCAACCGCTCCCGTTTCCTTGAACATAATATTTATCAAGGTATTGCGCGATTTTGGAGAGTAATTGTCAGACAACAGCTGCTCTATTGTCAGCCCGCCAAAGAGTGTACCGGGGTTAAAAAATTCTATTCTGTCATCGAAAATCTTCACAATTGAATCACCGCTATCACGATAGTCGCGATGAACAATCATATTCAGTACAATCTCGCGAATGGCCTCTTCGGGATAATCGAAACGTTCCTCACGCTGCACATTTCCTGTTATTATGTACTCCGTCATAAAATGTTTACGAAGAAAAGACATTAGCTCGTCAACTTCAGTAAATAAGTCGGTAGAAATTGTAATGGAGTCTATTATTTTTGTAGGACTTTTGAAACGCCCGGCTTGAATACCGGTCAATGGCGAAAAATCTTCTACAAAAAGCAAATAGGCAGCGTTTGTAATCCGTCCTTCGCGTATCAACTCATACTTTTGGAGCAAATGTAGCGGGTCTTCACTACTATTCCCCTGTAAGCGCCTCGCTATAAATCCATTAATTTTATCAAGAGAAATATTATCAAGAGAATGTTGATTATCAATATAATAGTCCCAACTTAAATTAAAAGTTTTAAGGTATAAATCCGAAATTTCACTTAGTGACATTTGGTGGTTTGAGTTCTTTACACGCTTAAAGTATTTTCCACGACAAGCTATGGGTTTAATCGGATATTCGGGTATTTTAAATTCAATTACGTCAACCCCATTAAGTTCCACAACTTTCACATCTGGAAGAATTGAGGGTTGAGTTTTATTCTTAATTTCGTTCAGCCAATTCTGGATACTTTCTTTGCCTATAGTAAAATTACCTACAGGCAATCCATGATCGTTAACACCTACCAACACCCGCCCGCCTTGTGTATTGGCAAAAGCAACCAGCGTTTCAATGACATTTTCATTGAAGTGCTGCTTAAACTCTGTGTGTTGGTTTTCTTTCATAAAACTTCAGTTAGTATTTCATTTTACCCCCAAAGTCGGATATTAGTTGTGCTACGATTGGCAAATTGGCACATTACCTCATTACCTCATT
>DIGC01000088.1:0-1315 GCA_002419445.1 Caryophanales bacterium UBA5732 | reverse complement strand
TCTCTTGCTTCTAACAAAGACTTATGTATCTTAGCTTCCAGGATTTCTTTTGGTAGTAATTCAGTCCAATATTCAGCAACCATTATTCCAACTTTATGCATTTCAAGTAGTTCAACTTGTTCTTTGCTGGCTTCTGCACACAAAATAAGTCCTATTGGTGACTCTTCGCCTTCCTGTTTTTCATATTTGTCTAACCATTTCAAATAAAGCTCCATCTGTCCCTTGTATTTGGCTTTGAACTTGTCTATTTTTAATTCAATGGCTACTAGTCTTTTCAGTTTCCTATGATAAAATAGTAAGTCCAGATAATAATCGTCACCATCAATTATCATTCGTTTTTGTCTTTCGACAAATGTAAATCCATTTCCAAGTTCAAGAATAAATGATTCAAGTTCTCTTAATATGGAAAATTCTAAATCATTTTCTAAAAATCCGTTTTTCAATTCAAGAAAATCCAACAAATAAGGGTCTTTAAAAATGTTTTTTGAGATGGTTTGGTTGTCATGCAATTGAATATTTGCATGTTCAGTCCTTTCGTACAACTTTTTCTCAATTTGTTTTCTTAATTCTCGTACTCCCCAGTTGCTTTCTGCTGAAACATTTGCATAGAAATCTCTGGCCTCAACGTCTTTAATTGGTATAAGTATCAAAAAATGAGACCAGGATAAAACTCGTGACAGTGTAACGACTTTTTCTAAATCGGAATATTGTTCTGCAAATTGGATCATACGTCTCAAATTCCTATCCTCGTAATTATTTCCAAATCTTTCAACCAATTCACGTGACAGTGTAACGACAATTTGTTTTCCGTAATCCGCTCTTTTATTTTGCAAGGTTTGAGTTAAAACCCTATTCCCAACATGCCAAAAAAGGATCGTCAAAGAACTATTAGCATAAGAAACAACATTTAACTTTGTCTTTTCAATAAGAGAAATCAGGTCTGATAATAGTTCCTGATATTCAAATTTTTGTAGGTTCATACTTTCAAATCTTTTTCTTTGTACGACAACAGTTTGTCTATATATTCCTTACGATTTGTGTATTTATCCAGGATGCGAAGACACAAAACTAATTTTTAAAACCTGCTAAATCTGCAAGTTTTGATAATTATGGCTATCCGGATATACCTCAGATACTGATAAAAGCAGCTACGGCCTTAACTCTAACTGCTTTTGATAATTCATAATTGAGAATTGACAATTCATAATTAAATGAACAAGAATTTAGAATTGAAGTTAAGAACTTACTGAACTTCAACGGCTGAATAATTAACAATTAACAGGGGTAACTTCAACAATTCAACGCTTCAACAATT
>DIGC01000023.1 GCA_002419445.1 Caryophanales bacterium UBA5732 | reverse complement strand
GAATACCTTTTAAAAGTCGCAAAAGAAAATAACTGCGGTAGAATGGAATGGGTTTGTTTGAATTGGAACCAACCGGCAATTGATTTTTACCTTAGTAAAAAAGCTAAACCGATGTCGGATTGGACGACTTTTAGAATTGATGAAAAAGATTTTTCTTGAGTCTAAGCAAATCACTTTGAATAAGTATGTGACTTTGTTAAAATAGTAGAGTAAATAAAAATTATGGAGGATTCAAACATGTCAGTAAAAGTAACAACAGAAACATTTAAAAAAGAAGTATTAGAATCAGAAGTTCCGGTAATCGTAGATTTCTGGGCTCAATGGTGCCGTCCATGCTTAATGTTAGCTCCGGTTCTAGAAGAAATCGCTCAAGATTTAGCTGGAACAGTTAAAGTTGCTAAAGTTAACGTTGATGAAGAAGGGTATTTAGCAAATCAATTCCGCGTATCAAGTATTCCTACTGTCTACTTATTTGAAAATGGTCAAGTAAAAACTCAAGTCGTTGGTTTAATGAGAAAAGACGATTTATTGAAGAGACTAGGTTTAAAATAAATAAAAATGTATGATGTAATAGTTATAGGCGGAGGACCAGCAGGTGCATCCGCCGCTATTTATTTACAGCGATTTCGTTTAAAAGTCTTAATGATCATGAAGGATTTGGGTACTTTAGGTAAAACTAACCATATCGATAATTATTGGGCTTTTGAAAATACCGTAAGCGGACAACACCTTGTTGAACAAGGTGTAGCCCAAGCCGAAAGACTTGGGGTGACAGTCGTTGAAGAAGAAGTCATCGGAATTGAAAATTTTGAAGATTATGTTGTTAAAACAACAAAGAATGAATATCAAGGAAAAACGGTATTGATTGCGACGGGACAGGCTAAACCGAATATTAAAGTTAAAGGCTTTAAAGAATATATCGGTCGAGGTGTCAGTTTCTGTGCGATTTGCGACGGCTTTATTTATCGCAACAAAAAAATCGGCGTTATTGGTAACGCTGAATTCATGTTGGAAGAATTAGAAGTCTTACGTAATTTCACAAAAGATATTACTGTTTTTACCAATGGACTAGGACTGCCTTTGCATATTGAAGAAGAAATCACAGAAAAATTAGTTACTGAACCTTTATGCGAAATTCAAGGCGATGAAGTGGTTAAAAAAGTTGTTACCGAAGAAAATGAATATGAAGTAGATGGTCTATTCATTGCGATTGGCACGCCTTCCTCTAATGATTTCGCTTTGAGAATTGGCGCATTTACCGAAAATAACTATATTGTCGTTGATGAAAACCATATGACTAATGTTCCTGGATTATTCGCTGCCGGCGATTGCATCGGCGGGTTATTGCAAGTTGTTAAAGCTGCCAGTGACGGCGCACACGCGGCCATCGCAATAAATAAATATTTAAAAACGCTTAAGACTGTTTAAAAAACGGTCTTTTTTTGCCAAAAAAACAAAAGTAAACAATCATTAAAAAAACAAATATAATTAACTATTAAATGCCTAAAAATAGGCTTTTTCTAAAATTATTATAATCGCTAGATTTAGCGATTAGGTCTGTTTTTTCTCTCATCAGAAAAAAATCTAAAAAATAATAGTAAAAAACTCTTGCATTTTTGAAAAAAACTTCTATAATTAACATTTGTAAATAGAATGAATACCAAAGGAGGAAAAGATGGATAATAAACGTGCTTTAATTGAATTAAAGAATATTTCTAAAAGTTACGATGATGAAACGGTTGTCAACAATGTCAACTTAACCATATACGAAAATGAGTTTTTAACACTTTTAGGACCATCTGGTTGTGGTAAGACCACCATCTTAAGGATTATTGCCGGCTTCATTAAACCAGAAACGGGCGAAGTTATAATCAATGGTAAGGTCTTTAACGACCTACCGCCTTATGCTAGACCGATTCATACGGTCTTTCAAAAATACGCATTGTTTCCCCATTTAAATGTTATTGATAATGTCGCTTTCGGTTTGAATAACCGTTCTTGGGATTATCTGGAAAAATTTTATGGTGAAGAAAAGATTAATGCAGAAATCAAAGCTTTATCGACAAATAAAGAGATCTCACAAAAAAAAGCGATTAAAAGCTTAATTTATAAAGATTCTATCCAAGCTTTGAAATTAGTAAAATTGGATGGTTTCATCAAAAGAAAAGTTGACCAACTATCAGGCGGTCAACAACAACGTGTAGCTTTAGCTAGAGCTTTAGTTAATAAACCGCAGATTTTACTTCTCGATGAACCGCTAGCGGCTTTAGATTTAAAATTAAGGCAAAACATGCAATATGAGTTAAAAGAAATGCAAAGAACTTTAGGAATAACTTTCCTTTTTGTAACTCATGACCAAGAAGAAGCAATGACAATGAGTGATCGAATCGTCGTTATGAAAGAAGGAGTTATTCAACAATTAGGAACGCCAAAATCAATTTACAACGAACCAATAAATCGTTATGTCGCTAATTTCATCGGTGAAACCAACATTTTAAAAGGTGTTTATGTTAAAAAAGATCTAGTAAATTTCTTAGGAGTTGATTTTAAGTGTCTAGGATATAAATTCAATGACTTAGAAGAAGTTGATGTTGTCATTAGACCGGAAGATTTTGATGTTGTTGATTTAGAAAAAGCTAAATTAGTCGGTGAAGTTGTCTTTAGTTTATTTAAAGGCGTCCATAATGAATATGAAGTATTAGTTAAAGGTGAAAAACTTTTAGTCCATACCTATGAATCTTATGAAGTTGGCCAACCAATCGGTTTAGCCATTGATCCATATGAAATCCATATGATGAAGGTCGAAAAGAGTGAATAAGGAGTTTAAAGTCTTATCTAGACCATATATGGTCTGGTTGAGCGTCTTAGTTTTTATTCCTATTCTAGCGATGCTAGTAATTAGCTTTTCTAACCTAAACTCTTCAGTTTCAATGAGCGAATTAGTACTATCAGTTAGTCATTTTAACTTGTTGTGGGAAAGTTCCACTTTGATTGCGTTTAGAAATTCTATTTTATTCGCGACGATTACAACATTTATATCTTTTGTCTTAGGTTATTTCATTGCTTATGAAATCAAATTATCTAAATTCAAAAATAAATTTATCCTTTTAACCTTTGTAATCTTGCCAATGTGGTCAAACTTAATCTTAAGAACAGAAAGTTTGGCTAACATCATGTCAGAAAACAATATATTGAAAAGTATTATCGGTTTTAATATCTTTGGTAATATTAGTGGAACTTGGATTGCGGTTTTATTTGGTCTAGTTTTCACCTATATGCCTTTTATGATTTTATCTGTTTATACCGCTTTGGAAAAGATTGATTTTGCTTTAGAAGAAGCGGCCCTAGATTTAGGATTAAGACCAATCAAGAAGTTTTGGAAGGTTGTCTTTCCTTTATCATTTAAAGGCGTAGTTACCGGATCAATCATGGTTTTTTTGCCAACATTAGCCGGTTTCGCGATACCAAAAATCTTATCTAGAGGACAGATAGTTTTTATCGGTAATATTATCGAACAAAAGTTTATCTACACCAATTATAATCATGGCGCTTTGCTGGCGGTCGTAATTTTAATCTTTATCTTAGGGTCAATCCTACTCTTAACGAAATTTGACAAGGAAGGAGAAACTTTATTATAATGGAAAAAGAACATGCGTCTATTCAAGACTATGGTTATAGAGATTTCTCAACCTTAAATAGAATTTATCAAGTATTTAAAAAAGTTTTAATAGTTTTAATAGTTTTAGGTCTTTATATTTCAATTATTGTGATTGCGATTCAATCGCTTAATGAAAGTAGAAACTTAAGTGACTTTACTCGCCTATCCTTCCAATGGTATGGAAATATCCTTCAAGAAGAAGAGTTAATGCAGGCGATTAGAAATACCTTTTTAGTAAGTTCAATAGCGACAGTTCTTGCGACTTTCTTAGGAACCTTCTTTGCGATAGGGTTATATGCTTTAAGCAAGAAAGTCAGAGTCTTTTGGATGTTGCTTAATAATGTACCGATTCTGAATGCGGATATCGTTACTGGTTTTAGCTTAATGTTAATGTTCAGATTATTAATGGTAATCTTCCCTAATATCTTTGGTTTATTTACTTTAGTTATGGCCCATCTTTTCTTTACGATACCTTATGTAATTTTAAGCGTGATGCCAAAACTTAAGGAAACAGATCCAAATCTAATGGATGCGGCTATGGATTTAGGGGTTAGGCCTTATAAAGCACTAGTTAAAGTGGTTATTCCCGCAATTAAAGCCGGAATCTTCAGTGGAATGTTATTGGCTTTAACGATGAGTATCGACGATTTCGCAATTTCTTATTTTAATACCGGCGCCGGATTTGACAATTTATCAATTTGGATTTATGCGGTTATCGGTAGAAGAAACTTAACACCATCAGTATATGCTTTCTCAACGTTACTAACAATATTTACACTCTTTGGGTTGTTAATATATCAATTTTTGCAAAGGCAAAAGAAAGGGAGAAAAAATGAAAAGAATAATTTTAATGACATTCGTTCTTAGTCTATCTTTAATATTTGTGGCTTGTTCTTCAAGTCCAAAACTTAGACTTTTAAACTGGGGTGAATATATCAACGATGCAGTAGTAGAAAAATTTGAGGCCGAAACAGGGATTGATTTAATCATTTCCGTAGCTGATTCAAATGAACTTTTTTATTCAAAAATTAAAAGCCAAACTACAGCTTTTGACCTAGTAATACCATCAGATTACATGATTGAAAAGATGGTTGAAGAAGACATGCTAATCGAATTGGATTACAGTAAACTCGATAATCGGGCTGAAGTCACTTATATGGATGGAGTTGTCCAAATTTTTGATTCGATGAGTGAAACTACACTAGCAAGATCCAACAAGACCATTAATTATTATGATTTCGCTGTTCCTTATTTCTGGGGAACTTTCGGAATTATCTATAATAACCGCGTTGAGGGCTTAGAAGAAGCTTTAAACGAACACGGATGGGATGTCTATTTTGAAGCTGATACTTACTTTCCAACTGCAAGAAGAGGAATGTATGATGTTCCGCAATTTGCTTACGCAGCCGCAATGATGTATTTAGGCAATAATCCTAACGATTATAGCACTGAATATTTAAATCAAGTTCAAGCTGTGATTGAAGGCGCTGACTTCATCGAATGGGGCGACGATACCTTAAAAAGAAATGTTGAAGCTGATAATTTAGATATGGCTTTTGTTTATACTGGAGATTATCTTGACAGATTATATATGCAACTGGAAGAAGGTAAAACCCTAGAAGAAGTAAGAAGTGATTTTGATATCTATATTCCTGATACAACAATGGTGTTTATCGATTGTATGGTTATTCCTAATACAGCGACTAACATTGATGGGGCTCATCAATTCATTAACTTCTTGTTAGATCCAGTTAACGCAGCTTTAAACGCTGAAGTAGTTGGTTACGCAGTTGCATTTGATGAAGCATTTAATCAAATTACAAGTTATCTAGATTCAGCTGATACTTGGAGACATAACTGGGCAACAGCTAACAGTATTTACTATAATATGGAAGTGGAAAGAACTTTCTATCCATTAACAACTTTAAATCCTAATGATGTTGATGCGATTGGTACTATGATTCAAAACGTTATTACCGGATAATTTAATTAATTTATCAGCAACTTCTCATGTAAATTTGAGAAGTTGCTTTTTTTATTTTTATTAGCTCTTGACAAGTAGTTTGTAAGCGGTTTATAATTGTTATTAAGTTAATATAAGAGAAGAGAAATGATAGAACGAATACCGAAAATTACGGATTTTTTCGTTCTATTTGTTTTATAAGAGGAGTTTTATGGATAAGCAAAGGGTAATACCGGCAATATCGAATCATAAAAAACTTAAGGATTTTCTAGAATCTGATTTAGTGTATGGAATATTGATGAACTTTCAATTAGCTCAATTAGAAGATTTAGTAAAAGTGATGAAGAAAAATCATAAAAAAGTTTTGATTCACTCTGAACTTATCAAAGGCTTAGCTAGCGACGAATACGGAGCGATATATTTAATTCAAGTATTGGACGTTGACGGTATCATTTCTTCCAAACCAAAAGTAATTGAGGTTTGTAAGAAAAGAGGGGTCTTAGGAATCTATCGGTTTTTTATTAAAGATACTATTTCTCTTGAGCAATCCCTTGAGATTGGTAAAAGATTAAGACCTGAATACGTAGAAATTCTACCAGCTGCTTGTTATGGATTAATTGAAGGTATTAGAAAAGAATTAAACGCTAAAGTTTTAATGGGTGGACTTATCCAAGATGAAGCGCAGGCTATGAAATGTTTTGAACAAGGAGCTATTGCGATAACTACTTCCAAACAAGAACTTTGGGAATTGAATTAAAAACAACTTAATAAAAAAAGAGAGAAAAGTGAGTAAAAGAGATGTTAAAAACATTTTTTTACTCATTTTTAATTTATTGGAAAGGAACAGATAAATTGTACGATTATATTATTATCGGTGCTGGAGTCATAGGGAGTAATATTGCTAGAGAACTCTGCCGTTATCAGACAAAAGTTTTAGTATTGGATAAAGAAAATGACGTTGCGAATGTCCAAAGTTTAGCAAATAGCGCTATCGTACACTCAGGGCATAATCCGGAGCCGGGATCACTAAAAGCACGACTTTCCGTCTGGGGAAATTTGCTTTATGAACAAATGGAAGAAGAATTAGGAATTCCGTTATTAAAGACCGGAGCTTATGTTGTCGCGCATAACCATCACGAAGAACAAGAATTAGATAAGTTAGCTGAACTTGCTAGAATCAATCAAGTTCCTGAGTTTTCGATTCTTAATTACGAAGAAGCGCTCTTAGACGAACCTAATTTAAGTAAGACCGTGACTAAGGTTTTATCTTTACCGACGACAAAAGTAACTTATCCATGGGAAGTTGCTTTCGCGGCGATGGAAAATGCGATTAAAAACGGAGTAGAATTTCGAAAGAACGCTTTAGTCACAAAGATTCGAAAAGTTGGTAATGTATTTTACGTCACAGTTAACAACAATCAAGAATATCAAAGTAAATATTTAATTAACGCTGCCGGTGTCGCTAGCGATGATATTGCCGGAATGATAGAAAAGAAAGTTCCATATACGATTAAAGGCCGAAAAGGCGAATATTTCGTTTTAGATAAACGAGTTAAAGGATTTGTAAATCATGTACTTTATCCTTTACCGACTGAATTAGGAAAGGGAGTATTAATAACTCCGCAATTTCACGGAGAAATTCTTTTAGGACCTAATTCATTAGAAGTAAAAGATAAATACCATCCGACAACTTCGTATGAAGGTTTAACATATGTCAAAGAAAATGCCGCTCTATTAGCCGATAATATTCCGATAAATCAAATAATCAGAAGTTTTGCGGGGATTAGATCGACATCTGATTATGATGATTTTTATATCAAAGAATCTTTGGAAGTCAAAGGATTTTATCATCTTGGCGGTATTGATTCTCCAGGGTTAACCGCTTGTTTTGCGATAGCTAAATATTTGGTTGAAGAAGTGATGAATGTTGGAGAGATTTATTCGATTGATCCGAATTTTGATCCTCTGAGAAAGAAAAAAGTTTTATTTAACCGACTTTCTTTAACAGAAAAGAAAGATTTGCTTCTTAAAGAACCCCTTTATGGAAATATTATATGTAAATGTGAAAAAATTACGGAAAAAGAAATTCTCGACGCAATGCATGGACCTTTAGGTTCAAATACAATTAAAGGTATCAAGAAAAGAACTAGAGCCGGAGCCGGTCTTTGTCAAGGTGGGTATTGCGAAGAAAAAATCATCAAGATGATTGCGAAAGAGTTTAATATTTCACCTTTAGAAATTGCTTATGATAAAGAAGAAACTAAACTTTTCGTTGCCGAAACGAAGGTGAAACCATGATTAAAGAAATAGTTGTTATTGGTGGCGGAGCCAGCGGTTTAGCTGCGGCTATCGCTGCTAAAAAGAAAAATAAAGATGTACTTCTAATTGAAAGAGAAGCTGAATTAGGTGGAATTTTAAATCAATGCATTCATAATGGTTTTGGTTTAGAAGTGTTTAAAGAAGAATACACCGGTCCGGAATATGCCTATAAATTCATCGAAGAATTCAACAGCCTGGATATCGAATATCTGTTAAACGCGACAGTCATTAAATTGGATAAGGTCGATGATATTTTTATAATCACACTATCTTCAGAAAAGCTTGGCTTGTCTGAAATAAAAGCGAAAGCAGTTGTTATCTCCAGTGGCTGTTATGAAAGAACCAGAGGCCAGATAACCATGCCTGGCGATAGACCAAGAGGTGTCATCACCGCTGGTAGTGCGCAAAGATATTTAAACATCAATGGTTTTCTAGTTGGCAAAAAGGTTTTTATCTTAGGTAGCGGTGATATTGGGTTAATAATGGCAAGAAGAATGCATTTGGAAGGCGCTGAAGTTTTGGGTGTTGCGGAGATAATGCCATATTCTAATGGTTTAAACCGAAATATTGTTCAATGCTTGAATGATTTTGATATTCCTTTGTATTTATCTCATACTGTCACAAACGTTGAAAGCGATGAATTTAAGCGTTTAAAGGCCATAACTATTCAAGAGGTTGATAGCAGGTTTAATCCAATCAAAGGCACAGAAAAACATTTTTCTGTCGATACCTTATTACTATCAATTGGATTAATACCCGATATTACCCTTTTAGATGATTTTGACATCGACGTTGATCCAAAAACAAAAAGCGCTAAAATCAATCAAGCATATGAAACTACGGTTAATGGTCTATTTATTTGCGGCAATAGTTTACAGGTCCATGATTTGGTTGATAATGTTTCTAAAGAGAGTTCAAGAGCCGGTACTTCAGCCGCAGACTATATCGACGGGTTAGTTACTTCAAGACAAAAGATTAAAATTATCCCTAAAGAAAACATTCTTTATGTTGCACCCCAATATTTAGATTTTGGCTGGAGTTTTAAAGAATTAATCATTAGTTTTAGATCTTCGAAAAAGCTTGAGAAAGCAGCAATTAAGATTTATCAAGGAGAGAAATTAGTATATCAAAAACGTCGTACTTTCATTGTGCCAGCGGAAATGGAACAAGTTAGTTTTCCTTACAGCGAACTTTCTAAAGACGAAGACTTAAGAGTGGAATTGGAGGAACTATGATTATGACAAAAGAGTTTATTTGTATAGTTTGTCCAAGAGGATGTCATGTCTTAGTTGACGATGCAGGAAATATTTCCGGTAACCAATGTAAACGTGGCGAAACGTATGTAAAAAATGAAATGACAAATCCTAAAAGAGTCGTAACGACTACTGTAAGAACTGTCTTTGAGGAAATTCCTCGTGCAAGCGTTAAAACTTTAGAAGCTATTCCAAAGGGTTTGATTTACCAAGCGATGGATTTAATCAATCAAGTGGTAATCACCAAAGAAATGAAAATTGGGGAAGTAGTAATTGAAAACATTCTTAATACCGGAGTTAATGTGGTATTGACTAAAGAGATTAAAAGAAAGGAGGTAAAATAAGATGAAAAAATACATTCTTTCGATTGATCAAGGTACAACTTCAACAAGAGCGATTATCTTTGATCAAAACTCAAATATTGTATCGACGGCTTCTAGAGAAATAACACAGTATTATCCAAAACCAGGTTGGGTTGAACAAGACGCCAATGAAATTTGGTTAAGCGTTATATCTACAATTACTCAAGCCTTGGTTTTGAAGAATATCTTACCAAATCAAATCGCGGCGATTGGTATTACCAATCAAAGAGAAACAACAATTCTTTGGGACAAAGATTCAGGAGAACCGATTTATAACGCCGTTGTTTGGCAATCAAGACAAACAACCCCAATCTGTGAAGAATTAAAAGAAAAAGGGTATGAAGAACTTATTAGAAGTAAAACCGGACTTTTGATTGATGCTTATTTTAGCGGGACCAAAGTTAAATGGATTTTAGACAATGTTAAAGGCGCGAGAGAAAAAGCGGAAAAGGGAAAAATCGCTTTTGGGACAGTTGATTCCTGGTTAATTTATAAACTGACGGGGTCAGTTCATAAAACAGATTATTCCAACGCCTCAAGAACTTTACTCTATAATATTCATGAACTGAAGTGGGATGAAGAACTTTTAAGGATTATGGACATACCAAAAAGCATCTTACCTGAAGTTTGCGATTCATCTGGCTTTTATGGAGAAACTTCACCTAGAAGTTTCTATGGCGAGAAAATCTCGATCACCGGAGTCGCCGGTGATCAACAAGCTAGCCTTTTTGGTCAGTTATGTTGTAAGGAAGGCATGGTCAATTCAACTTACGGTACCGGCTGTTTCGTGTTGATGAATACTGGAGACAAAATTGTTCAGTCTACTAACGGTATGTTATCGACCATTGCTTGGAAGATGAAAGATAAGATCGTCTACGCAATAGAAGGCAGTGTTTTTGTCGGCGGGTCAGCAGTTCAATGGTTAAGAGACGGACTAAAAATTATTAAAAGCGCAGATGAAACCGAAAAACTTGCCAAAGAATTAAAAAGCAATGAAGGTGTATATTTCGTACCGGCTTTTGTGGGGTTAGGAACTCCTTATTGGGACAGCGACGCTAAAGGTGCAATCTTCGGCTTGACAAGAGGAACAAATGAAAAACAAATCGCTAGAGCGGCCTTAGAAGCTATCTGTTTCCAAGTTCATGACGTCTTAAAAGCGATGGAAGCTGATTCATGTCAACCGATTGATGTGGTTAAAGCTACTGGCGGAGCGACTGTCAACAATTATTTGATGCAGTTTCAAGCAGACATCATGAAAACTAAAGTCGAAAGACCGTTCATTATGGAGACAACAGCTTTAGGGGCAGCTTATTTAGCTGGTATGGCAGTATCGTACTGGCAAGGAATTGAAGATATTAAACAAAGCAAAAAAGAAGATACAATCTACAGTCCGAAAATGGACGAAACAACACGAGAAAAATTACTTCATGGCTGGATGAAAGCCGTAGAATCAACTAGAAATTTTAAAATTTAACTTAATATACATTACTTTTTAGTAAAGTTTATCATACATTATTGACCAACATGGTTTTTAGTGTTATAATCTAAAATCGGAAAAAGCTAATGTAAGCGCTTAAGAGTTGAGAGTGAAGCCACGAGCACAGGAAGTGTGTTTATTTGGTTTGACTTTTTTTATTTGAATAATTTGCTTATATAAAAAATTTATATAAAATTTAAAAGAAAAGAGAAAAAAGGAGAAATTATGTTAAAGACTTTATCTAAGTCAGTAAAATGGCTAATCGTGCTACTTTTAGTAGTAGTGGTATCAAGTTTATTTGCTTCATTAGTTCAAAACTCATTTTGGTCGGTAAAAGTCGACAAAATCAGTTTTGAAACTGCTAATGGTGAGTTATCAGGTTATCTTTATACGCCTAATGGTGTTGACGCTTCTAATCCAGCGCCAGCAGTAGTATTAACTCATGGCTACTTGAATAATGCGGAAATGCAAGAAATTGGTGCTATCGAATTATCAAGAAGAGGTTATGTAGTTTTAGCTTTTGATATGTATGACCACGGCGATTCAGTGTGGGACACACCTGGAGCTTTTGCGTTCTTTGGAAATTCTGTCAGTGACGCAGCTAATTACATGTACGAACAAGACTATGTCTTAAAAGATGCTGATGGTAATGGTATGATCGCTGTTAGCGGTCACTCAATGGGCGGGTTCTCATCAATTTATGCACTTTTAATTGATGAATTGACAGCTGGTGCTACTGGCGTTAGCAAAATCGCAGTTGGTATGCCGGTTGGGGCCGATTTCCGTTATGTTTTTGGCTTGCCAGATAACTATGCATTTGGAACTAAGAGCGTGGGCATGATTGGTGCTCATTGGGATCAATTCTTCTTTGATAACTCAGGAACTGCAGCTGGTTCAGTAGTTTATAAAGACTTTACTAAAGATGCAGTTGGGTTAGCTTTCTTAGGAGTTACTGAAGCTGAAGCTGGAGAATTCTATTTAAGAGATGGCGGACAAAGAGTAATCTATACTCCTAATGAAACTCATCCATTAAATACTTGGTCTTTAGAAACTGGAAGAAATACAATTACATTTATGGAAGAAGCCTTCACTTATCAATTAGATCTTCATAATTTAGGTGAATTAGCTGATTATGGTATTACAACCGGAACAACAGGACAAGTATGGTGGTTAAAAGAAGCCTTTACTTTAATCGCAATGATTGGTTTAATCGCTTTGATTTTCCCATTATTCGCAATTGTTTCTAAGTTACCTGTATTTAATAAGGTATACCGTGAAGATGCAGTTGGTGAAGAAAATGTCGTTTTAGAAACATCAAGCGCTCATAAGACTTTAAAATTCGTCATTATCACTTTATCGACTTTAATCGCAATGTATTATTTAACGATTTTCATGGACCGTTCAGTCGGTTTAGCTACTTTAGCTGATGTAATGTATTACGTTATTGGCGCAGCCGCAGTCTTTACTTTATTAGTCTGGGTAGCAGCTGTTGTTAAAGCTGATGAACTAAGCCTTAAATTAGCTAATAACGCCACTGTAGGCGCAGTAGTAGTAAGTTTTATCGCCTTACTTTATCGTTGGTTATTGACTCATACAACAATTATGACTAATGTAAAATATTGGGGTGCTCCTTCAATTAATACAATTGCATATTGGGCAGTAGCTTCAGCTGGTTTAATTTTATTAACTGTCTTTATTACTACGCCAATTTTCAACTTTGGAAAAAAAGTAACTAACCCTTACGGTTTAAAAGTAAGTTTAAAACAATTAGGCTCTAGTTTATTGTTAGCTCTAGTATTAGCATTTGGTTTATTATTCATCGTAGCTTTAGTTGAATGGGTATTCTTAACAGACTTTAGAATCTATACAACAGCATTCAAGATCTTCAATTCTCATCAATTCGTTGCGGCTTTAAGATATATGCCGATGTTATTAATCTATTATTTCGCAGCTAGTCTTACTGTTTTCGTTAATACTAAGAATGTAAAAGGTTGGAAAGGCGATTTATTAGCAGCTTTCTTGTTAATCGGTCCAATCGTGTTGTTCCTAGTTTATCAATATGGCGTGTTATTCGCTACTGGCGTAGCCGCTTACCCTACATTCTCATTAAACGCAATCCTTTGCGTTGGATTATTAATTCCGCTTTCAGTTGCTGGTATTGCAATGAGAAGATTCTCAATCAAAACTGGTAATGTTTGGACAGGCGTCTTCTTCTCGACAATCTTCTTTACATTAATTACATTAGCTAATACAACAGTTTATGTAATTGCTATTGCATAAAATAATCCCCTTTTAATTTTTATTTTTCAAGATAAACACCCAAGTTTACTAGACTTGGGTGTTTTACTTTTAATAATCTTTTTGTAGGCATATTGAATAAATTAGGCTATAAGAATATAATTAAGATATGAAACCCCTGATTATAAAACCGTACTTAATCACTAATTTTCCATTGAGATTCAAGAAAGTGAGATTTTTCAAATGAAAAAATGGTTATTTTTATCGATAATTATGCTTATAGGTACTTTTTCTATTAGCTGTGGAGGTACTACAACTACTGAAAATACTACTCAAGTATCGACGACTACCGACGAATCAAACAATTCAACGGAAAATACTTTTACAGTTGTCTTTTTTGTAAATGGTAATGAAGTTTCAAGTCTAGAAGTCATTGAAGGAAATCTCTTGACCATTCCTTTTTTAGAAAATCAAGGATATTCGCTTGATGGTTGGTATTTAAGTAATGATGGTGGCGCATCTTTTTCAACAAAGTGGGTAATGACTAATCCCGTTGAAGGCGACTTTAATATTTATGCGAATTGGGTTCCTAATTCTTACATAATTACCTATGAAAGTAATGGCGGGTCGACTATATCGGCGCTTACTCAAGAATATGGTAGCGCAATTTATCAACCGACACCACCGACAAAAGAAAATTATACATTCATCGGCTGGTTCGCTGACATTGAACTTACCGAAGAATTTATTTTTAGTACTATGCCACATGAAAACATAACTCTATATGCCAAATGGCAACCTAATCAATTTCAGATTACTTATAGAATCATAAGTGATGATATTGACCATTTGAATCCCATTGTTATTGACACAGATGATTATGTAATCGACTATTCTTTAGGTTTATTTCATTCAGCAACTTTAACTGCTAAAGGCAGACTTTATACCTCTGGTTACAATAGTTCCGGTCAATTGGGAGTCGGTGATACTGACAGGAGACTTATTGCTGAAGAAATAACTGATAATTTTGAATTTTTTGAAGAAGAAATAATCGAAAAAATCTTCCTAGGTCAAAATCAATCTTCAGCTGTCACCTCTTTAGGCAGAGTGTTTTACTGGGGAATCAACTTCA
Source organism: Caryophanales bacterium UBA5732 (assembly GCA_002419445.1). Classification (GTDB taxonomy): domain Bacteria; phylum Bacillota_I; class Bacilli_A; order Izemoplasmatales; family Hujiaoplasmataceae; genus UBA2289. The sequence goes on along the minus strand of DIGC01000023.1, from coordinate 3,207 downwards.
GTAATTATGACGCTATTAATCTTCCGGTAGATATCACTGAAAGCTTTAATTTAGAAACTGGCGAAGAAATTATCCAAATTGATTTCGGCGACACTTCAGCTATTGCACTTTCTAGTTATGGCAGAGTATTTACCTGGGGAATAAATGAAGCCGGGCAGTTAGGAGACGGGACGGTTACCGCCAACTATACGCCGACTGATATAACTTCAAGATTTCTTTTAGCAATCGGCGAAGAAATTATTCAAGTGGAATTCGGCTACGCACATGCCGGACTTTTAACATCGCTTGGTCGAGTATATACTTGGGGTAATAATGGTTACGGACAATTAGGCAACGGATTATTAATAAGTAGTTCTGATCCTTTGGATATAACGGCGAATTTAGGTTTAGCTGTTGGCGATCAAGTGCAAATAATCGTTTTAGAAAGTGCATTTACTGCGGTACTAACTGACAATGGGGAACTCTATACTTGGGGAGAAAATCGATATGGTCAAATTGGTGATGGATCAAACGACTATAAAACCTTACCCCAAAGAATTACCCCGAATTTAAATTTAAATATCGATGAAAAAGTCATTTTATTTGACGCGAGCGGATTTCATACCCTTGCCTATACAAATGAAGGCAGATTATTCTCTTGGGGATATAATAGCGATAGTCAATTAGGTTATTTTGACTTTGTAAACCGCAATTATCCAGATATAATTAACCAATATCTAGATTTGAATCCTGATGAAACAATTACTAAAATTATCTTAGGTTATAAGGACTCGGCTTTTATAACCTCAGAAAATAATGTTTATCGCTGGGGAGATAATAATCAAGGTCAACTAAATGATAATTCAGCGGTCGACATTTCCACGCCAAAGCTTTTAATGGTTGATAATACCGGTCTTGGGTTCGAAGTCAGAAGTTATTATTATCAAGAAACAATTGACCTTTACGAACCGACAAATACTGGTTACCTACTTGACGGATGGTATTACGACAAAGAACTTACTATTCCTTTTGATTTAACTTTAATGCCCGCTGAAGACATCACGCTTTACGGCAGATGGGAATAATCCATATCAATAAATTAAATCATGGTCTTAATGTTGCATATTAAGACCTTTTTTGTTCAATTAAATGAAAGAATTGGCCATTTAATGATATAATATTTATGTAATTTCAATTTAATGAAAGCAGGAAGATTATGAAGAAAGTCATGATTGTCATAACTATATTATTACTAACCTTAAGTTTTTATGGTTGTAGTTTAACTACGCCCAAAGTTTCTACTACAACTTTCCCGACTTTTCCAAGCTTTTCATCAACGACTGAAATCTTAACAACCGAAGATTTAAGAATTAATCTTATCAATGAAAAATATTTGGAACTGGAAACTTCTTTTCCAACCGAAATATCTGAAGATGTAATTTTACCTAATATCACTGATGAAGATTATGAAGTTAAATATTATTTGGATGAAACCTTATTAATAGATAACAATTTATCTTATAAACCGCAAAGCTTTGATGAAACGATAGAAGTAAGTCTTGATATCACTTATCAAGAAAAGACATTAAGTTTTAGTTTTGAATTATTACAACTAAGAGATGAAGACTTATTTAATGAAGAACTATTAAATCAAAAATTTCTTGAGATTATTGATGAAATCAGAGCGATAATCCCGGAAGTAATCTTTTCCGACATGACTATCCCGGAAATTGATATTCTCGGCGTTGAACTTAGCATTTCAACCGATAAATCTTATATTTATGACAACCGATTAATCTTCACTTTTCCGGAAAATGACGAAGTTATAAATCTAGCGGTTGATATCGAATATAACCGTGAGGTAAGAACGGTTAGTATTCCTGTTATTATGAGTGATTTTAGTCATTTGCCAAAAATCCCGGAAATCTATATTTTAACTGATGAATCTTTACCGATTGAAACAAAAGAAGAATATGTTTACGGCTATTTGGATCTATTCTCTTATGATGAATTTAACAATTCCATACTTGAACTTGGCGGCGCAAGAATGGGAATAAAACTAAGAGGTAATTCTACGCTTTTTATGCCGAAACTTCCTTATAAAATTAAGTTTGAACAAAAACAAGAAATGTTATCGGATTACGACCAAAAAGATTGGGTATTATTAGCTAACTTCGCTGATCAAACTTTAGTGAGAAACGCAATCGCTTTTAACATGAGTAATGGTTTGAATCTTGATTTTACACCAATGGTCCGCTTCGTAGATTTATATATTAATGGTGTTTATCAAGGTAATTATTTATTGACTGATCAAGTTGAAGTAAGCAGTAATAGAGTTAATGTAGAAGAAGGATCATTTGATATTGATACCGGCTATTTAATCGAATATGATTATCGACTATATGATGAGGGTTTAGATGTAACTGAAGAAAACTTCTTTTTGGTAGAATGGATTCCTTTTGTGATTAAATCTCCGGATATCAGTGATGATAATTATTCTCATGATCAATATTTATTTATCTCTAGTTATATGCAGATGGTTTATAATACATTAAAGAACCATGAGAGTTATAACCATTTAATCGATGAAGCATCATTTATTGATTGGTTTATCGTCAATGAGGTAATGAAAAATGTTGATTCAGGATATTCCAGCGTATATTTTTATAAAGAAAAACAAGGATTATTGAAAATGGGTCCGGTCTGGGATTTTGATTTATCTTCAGGTAATTACGGACATTTACAAGAAGACTTAAGAGGACCTGAAGGGTGGTATACCGCGAGGTATGATAAGAATATCTTCTTTATGTATTTAATGGAGTATGAAGGGTTTAGAACTAATCTAAAGACAAGATGGAATGAAGTATATGAAGAAGTAGTATTAAAGGCAATTGATAATATATATTCGCTCGTCGATATGATAGCGAGATCAAGATATCTTAATTTCAGTCAGTGGAATATCATTGGCACGAATAGCGATTGGTATACTTCTCCAGAAATTCTAGCATTAGATACTTATGAAGAACAAGTGTTCTTTTTAGTAGACTTTTTAAATAAAAGAGCATCTTGGTTAAACGAAGCTATTAATGATTTTTAAATAAAAAATACAGGTTATAGATAAGTTGTAATTGGTTACATGATTAATTATTAAAGCAAACATCTTGATTTTAACAATCGAAATTGATAGAATGAAAAAAACGATTATTACATACAATATTTACTATTATT
>DIGC01000121.1:26847-33704 GCA_002419445.1 Caryophanales bacterium UBA5732 | reverse complement strand
ATTATATCAAATTATTACAAACAAATAAATAATAACTGGCTTTTTTAAAAAAGCTCTCTGCTTATCAATTGCAATTAACAAGGATAAAAGATATAATAATGTTGTTAAAGTAAAATTTATGAAAGGAATTTATTATGAACAACAAAATTGAATTAAAAGAGGAGGCATTAGTCTTCGCTCTAGGCGGACTTGGTGAAGTTGGCAAAAACATGTACTGCGTCCAATACCTAGACGAGATTATCATCATCGATTCTGGCCTTTTATTTCCAGACGAACATTTGATGGGTATTGACTATGTAATCCCTGATTACTCATATTTGCTTGATAACGAAGATAAAATCAAAGCTTTGATTATCAGTCATGGACATGAAGATCATATCGGTGGCATCCCCTTTTTATTAAGACAAGTAACAATTCCAGTAATCTATGCTTCTGGTCTTAGCCATGGACTAATAACAGCTAAATTGGAAGAAAAAGTTGACTTTCCTGTCAACTTACAAAAATATGAAGAAAACGACATCCTTGATTTAGGAAAAATGAAAGTTACGTTTTTTAGGACAAATCATTCAATTCCCGATTCATTTGGCTTGAAAATTATGACACCGGCTGGAGTTATCGTTCATACTGGTGATTTTAAGTTTGACTTCTCACCGACTGGTAATGATTCTAATTATCAAAAGATGGCGAGAATCGGCGAAGAAGGCGTTTTATGTCTTTTATCGGATTCTACAAATGCTGAACTTGACGATTTTACCACTTCTGAAAAAGTTGTTTCAGAAAACATTAAGGAAATGTTTGAGTCAATCAGTGGAAGAATTATCATTTCTACTTTTGCTTCCAACATCCACCGTATTCAACAAATCGTTGAAGCTTCAATTGCGACGAATAGAAAAATTGCCGTCTTTGGCAGATCAATGACCAAAAATATCGAAGTCGGTCATAAGCTCGGCTATATCAGAGCTCCTAAAGGCACTTTTATTTTCACAAGAACAAAATCAGAGATTAGAGACAAAAATTTAACGATTCTTTGTACAGGTTCACAAGGCGAACCGTTAGCGGCTCTAACCAGAATAGCCGCCAATACTCATCGTCAAATTTCACTAATTCCCGGCGATACAGTTATTTTATCTTCGTCACCAATTCCCGGAAATCTTGAAAGTGTTAACAGAACTATAAACATGCTCTATAAACATGGAGCCAATGTTATTACTCAATCACCTTTCGCTGACGTTCACGCCTCAGGTCATGGTGGTCAAAATGAGTTAAAGTTAATGTTGAAATTAATGCGTCCTAAATTCTTTATGCCGATCCATGGCGAGTATCGAATGTTGAAACTTCATAGCCATCTAGCGATTGATACCGGTGTTAAACAAGAGAATACTTTTATCATGGAAAACGGCGATGTCTTGGCATTAACGCCAGACAACGCCTACATAAAAACTAAGATAAAAACATCAGATATCTATGTCGACAGCGAAAGTATCGGTGAGGTTGGATCTTTAGTTGTTAAAGATCGAAGAGAACTTTCCGAAGACGGTTTATTATCAGTCATCCTGACTATCTCCCAAACTAATTATGAAGTTATGTGTACGCCAAATATCATTTCCCGAGGTTTTATCTTTCTCAAAGAAAATGACAAAATGACTAAGGATCTCCAAGAAATAATCTTGGATGTGACAGAAAAATATCTTAACCCAAAACATAAATTGAACATGTCTGGAATCAAGAATGACATCATTAAGTCTTTAAGAAAATATATTAGTGAAGAAACAAAAAAAGAACCGATGATTATGCCAGTAATTATGGTACTATAAAAAAAATGACGATAAAAATCGTCATTTTTTATTGGAAGTCGATAAGTAGTTTGTTGTTGCAAACATCTTTGAAGGCATAAAAGATTTCTTTAGTAATTAAGGCATCTTCTAAAGCATCGTGTTTTTGATTATTTAATATTTCTTCTTTATAATAAATGTTGAAAGCGTTAAATAAACCGATATCGTTTTTTAATCCAAAATAGTTTTTATGTAAGCTTAATAAATCAATAAATTGCATGCTTTTCGTGAAATTGCTCAAGCGATGAATTTTATTTAGTTTATTTAATTCCAAGTGATCGTTTTTACCCCAGACATAGACTATTGGTTTATATTTATTTTGTATTTGCATAATTTTTTGATGTAGGAAATCATAGGTGTTTCCACTATCCACGTCACTTTGTTCTAGATGTAAAAACTTCTTGGTTCTGATTGAAAGTTCAGGAAATAGTTTTGGTTTAATATAACTCGAGAAATCTTCAATTTTATTCCCAAATTCATCGGTTAAGATATAACCAATTTGGATTATCTCAGAAACAAAATTTTGATAATTATTATACGGCGGCATACTCATTTCAAAATCAATAAACAAGCGGTTGCGGTTTTGATTGATCAATGATTTAATCCCAGATTTAATCATGGAAATATCATAGTAATATGTCGGTTTATTCTTGTTAGGGGAAAGAACTTTTTCAATAGCAACGACGTTCTTAACCAAATGACCGCGATAAATTCTTGGAACCTGTTTAACAACCATGAAGATAAAGATTCCTGTTTGAAAATACTGCATGAATTGTTTAAACATGCTTTTACTCATGTAGTAAAAGTCGATTTTCTTTCTGCTCTTGATGGCGATTAATCTTTTTGATTCGATAACTCCGTGTAACATCCCGAAGATGTATTCTTCCATGCATTCACCTCTATTGATTATTTATCTGGAAATTGTCGTAAAGCTAAATAAATATTATCTATAGCTTCTTCTTGAATTTTTAAAGCCTTTAGTTCTTCTCTTGGTGCATTTTTAATATTATCAAGAGTTTTATATTTTTTCAATAACTTATTTTTAGTTACTAAGCCAACCTTAGGAATAGTGTCTAGTATTGATCCGTAAATCGCTTTACTAGCGACATTCCTTTGAAAACTAATCGCAAATCGATGAACTTCTTCTTGCATTTTATAAAGTATGGAATAGAGATTAGAGTGTTTATCTAAAGCAATTTCAGCTTCATCATAATTAATTATCGCTTCGGTTTTGTGTCTCTCATTTTTCTTTAAACCGATTACGGGAATGAAGACATTCAATTCTTCTAAAACCGCTTTAGCAGCTCTAAGTTGAATAAGCCCGCCGTCCACAACAATTAAATCCGGTTGTGTTAAATCGTCCATTAACATCGCTTGGTACCTGCGGTAGATAACCTCTTTCATCATTTGATAATCATCGGCGGTAGCGGTCGTTTTAATCTTATACTTTCGATAAGCGTTTTTATCCGGCAAGCCGTTGGTAAAAACCACCATTGCGCTGACTAAATTTTGTCCGGAGAAATGAGAGTTATCAAAAATGTCAATTCGTTTTATCGACGGAATATCTAAAATGTTTTCCAGTTCAGTCAACGCGCCAATTGTCTTTTTTTCTTTGTTTAGAAAGACAGGTAAATTATTATTTAAGTGTGAAGAAGCGTTCTCTAGAGCGATTTCCAGTAATTTAACTTTTCGACCTCTTTGAGGTTGGCGAATAATATTACCAAAGATTTCCGGGAAAAGTTCGTAGTTATATCCATATGGTAAGAGGATTTCATTAGGTAAAGGATTGGCATCATAAAACTGTGCTAAATATGTCAATAATATTTCTTCGATTATTCCGTAATAAGCGAATATTTGCGACTTTGAAAACAACAATTTTCCGTTTCTCATAAAGAGAATATTGATGGAAATATAATTATCGTATGTCACAAAATTAACAATATCACGATCGAGATTATCGCTAAAAATAACTTGTTGCTGCTCAGTCGTTTTTTTAATGGCTAGGATTAAATCTTTATACTCCTGTGCTTTTTCAAACTCTAATTTGCTTGCGTGGAATGTCATTTTCTCTGTGAATTCATCAATGAATTCCTTAGTGTTTCCCGATAGAAAACTTCTTACTTTTTTAATTAACTCCTTGTAAGTATCTTCAGTAACCTCAAACTCACATGGACCTAAACATCGTTTTAAATGATAGTATAAACAAACCTTTTTAGGAAATTTCGAACATTTCCTAAAAGGGAAGATTGTGTCTAGTAATTTAACGGTTTCATTAGCGAAGAAGGCATTAGGGTAGGGACCAAAGATATTGCTTTTTTTATTTTTTATATCCCTAGTCGTTCTAATAATCGGATGTCTTTCATTGGTAACTTCAATATAGGGATAAGTACTGTCGCTTGTTAAGCGAATATTATATTTAGGCAGATGTTTTTTGATTTGACCCAACTCAAGGAGAAAAGCTTCTTTCTCATTAGTGGTAATGATAAATGTTAAGTCATCAATGTCTTTAACTAACCTAGTCGTCTTTTCATCATGAGCACCAACAAAATAAGAACTCACTCTTCTTTTTAAGTTCTTGGCTTTACCAACATATATAATTTTACCCGTCTTATCAAGCATTTGATAAGTTCCTGGTTTATCAGGAAGGGCTTTAAGCTTATTCTTTATTTTTTCATTCATATCACTAAAGATTATACCAAATACTCAATTCACTTGCAATTAAAACAAAGACTGTTTGAATAAATCATCCAAACAGTCTCAATTAAATAACTTATTTAATTTTTCTAATAATATCTTCAACTTTTTGACCTTTGTTGTATGAATCGTCATATTTAAAGATCAATGCCGGAACTTTTCTCATTTTTACTCTTTGAGCAATTTGGTTTTTGATAAACCCATTGGCTCTTTCCAAAGCAATTTCTGTTTTTTCTAAAACTTTTGCATCACCAAAAACAGTGTAGTAAATATACATATAAGATAGTTCGTTAGTAATTTTTACGCCAGTTATAGTAATGAAACCGAGATTATCCTTTACTTCATTATGAATAATATCCGCCACAACTCTTTGAATATCAGTTTCTAAATGACTAACTTTCACCATTATTCCACCTCTTTCATTGTATAGACTTCGATAACGTCACCAATCTTAATATCGTTAAAATTTTCAATTGTCAATCCGCAATCATATCCTTGTTTAACTTCTTTGACATCGTCTTTAAAACGTTTTAAAGAACCGAGTTTGCCTTCAAGAATAATCTTACCGTCTCTTATAAGTTTTATGACAGAGTTTTTACGAATAACTCCATTAGTCACCATACAACCGGCAATAGTTCCAATTCTGGAAACACTAAAAGTTTCTCTAACTTCAACTTCACCAATCACAGATTGTTCGAATACTGGGTCTAGTAAACCTTTCATTGCGGCTTCAATGTCATCAAGCGCTTCATAGATAATTCGATAAGTTCTAATTTCGACTAATTTTTGTGAAGCCAAATCTCTAACAGAACTTGGTGTACCAACACCAAATCCGATGATAATCGCTTCTGAAGCTTCTGCTAATAATACGTCCGTGTCTGTAATCGCCCCAACTCCGGTTCTAACTATATCAATCGACGTTCCTTCCACCACAATCTTGTTGATGGAACCTTTAAAAGCTTCAATTGAACCTTGAACATCGGCTTTAATGATTAATTTCAATTCTTTAAGTTTTCCCTCAGCGCGATTAAAGAAATCTTCTAAAGAAACAGCTTGTTTATTTGAATGTTGTTTATCAAATTGTCTTTGTGATCTTTCACCGGCGATATCTCTAACCTGTTTTTCATCAGCGAAAACTTTAAATGGGTCTCCGGCGCTAGGAATATCAGATAAACCGATAATTTCAACCGCTTGACCCGGAAATGCTTTATTGATTTGTTTTCCTAAGTCATTATTCATCGCTCTGATTTTACCATATGTCGAACCAACTACAAAGTTATCAGAAATCTTTAAGGTTCCGTTATCAACTAAAATAGTTGCGACAGGACCTTTACCTTTATCTAGTTTAGCTTCAATAACAGTTCCGACAGCTAATCTTTTTGGATTAGCTTTTAGTTCTAACATTTCCGCAACTAATTGAATTGTATCCAATAAATTATCGATACCAGTTCCTTTTAAAGCGGAAATTAAACAATAAGGAGTCTCTCCGCCCCAATCATCCGGTAATAAATCAAGATCAGCTAATTCTTGTTTTACACGATCAGGATTAGCTCCTGGTCGATCCATTTTATTTATCGCAACGATAATCGCACATTTAGAAGCTCTAGCATGGTCAATCGCTTCTCTTGTTTGTGGCATGACTCCATCATCAGCCGCTACGACTAAAACGACGATATCAGTGATTCTCGCACCACGTGCACGCATTTCTGTAAAAGCCGCATGCCCTGGAGTATCGATGAAAGTAATTTTTTGACCGTTCTTTTCAACTTGATAAGCCCCGATATGTTGCGTGATGCCACCGGCTTCACTATCAACGACTCTGGCGTTACGAATATTATCTAATAGAGTTGTTTTACCATGATCAACGTGACCCATGATTGTAACTACTGGAGGACGACTTACTAAATCTTTAGGATCGTCAATATCTTCCATTTCATCGAATCTTGTGACATCGGTAATAACTTCATCTTTAAATTCTAAATTATATTCCATGGCTAACAATTCGACATTTTCACGACTAATTTCTTGATTTTGCGTAGCCATAACTCTTAAAAACATTAATTTTTTAATAATCTCTGTAACTGGTTTATCCATTTCTTCTGCTAATTCTAAAACAGACATCCCTTGTTTATAAGTCACAGTGGTTTTTTCAGGTCTTGATGGCTTCTTTTTCTTATTGATCAGATTATCTTCTTTTTCGATATAATCTTCACGGTTCTTGTTAAATTTCTTCTTGGCAACATATTTCGACATATGACCACCTCTTCTTTACTTAAATTTTTACAGCTTCATTTGTTCTGCAAATCTCTTGTCGGTAATCGCGATAACCTT
>DIGC01000121.1:0-26810 GCA_002419445.1 Caryophanales bacterium UBA5732 | reverse complement strand
ACAAAGATTTGTCGCGCACTCGTTTATTTGTATTTACTCCGGCATCGCTAGCGAGAAAAACTAGTTTAGCGGCTTTTCCTTTGATCTTCTCTAAAGAAAAACTTTCTCCAGATACTAACTTTTGAGCTTTTTGGCAAAGGCCTAAAAGATTTAAAACCTGATCTTTATTCATCATTTAACGCCTTTAACAATTCCTCATAAATTCCTTCAGGAATCTCAATTTCTAAATGTCTTTTAAGAACATTTAATTTTTTAGCTTTAGCAATTACTTCTTTGCTTTTAGATAGATAAACACCTCTACCGTTGGCTTTTCCTGTTTTATCATAAATGACTAAACCTTCAGGAGTTCTGACAATACGCATTAAATCACGCTTTTCATATCTCTCGCCGGTAACTACGCATTTACGTAAAGGAATCTTTTTGGTTTTCATGTTCATCACCACCTAAATTAAAATTTTATACCTTGTTCCAAAGCATCGGCTTCAGGTTTGATATCAATCTTCCAACCGCATGATTGAACGGCTAATCTTGCATTTTGACCTTTTTTACCAATTGCTAACGATAATTGATCATCAGGAACAATCGCTAAAGCAGATCGATCTTTAACATTGATGATCACAGCGATGGTTTTAGCTGGTTGAATCGAATTGGAGATTAATTCTTTTGGATCATCACTGTATTTATAGATGTCCATTTTTTCACCGTTTAAACTATCGATAACGCTTTTGATTCTAGCGCCATTTCTACCTAAACAAGCCCCTACCGGGTCAACATCAGGATTATTAGATGATACGCAGACCTTGCAACGGTCTCCTGGATCTCTAGCTAAACCGATAATTTCAATAACTCCATCTTTAAGTTCAGGAATCGCATTTTCCATTAAACGTTTAACTAAGTTTCTATCGGTTCTTGAAACGTATACTTTTGGTCCCTTAGTTGTTTCTTCTACTTTTGTTATATAAACGCTTAAGCGGTTACCTAAGAATAAATCACTAGTTAATAAATCTCTAGCAGGAATTGAAGTTTCAGTCTCTTTACCTAAATATAAAGTCACGAACTCATCATTAATCTGTACAATCTCAGCTGACAACATTTCCCCAACTTTATTAGTAAAGTATTCGAGATTTCTTTCTCTCTCTAATTGTTTTAATCCTTGTGTCAACATTTGTTTAGCTGTAGAAGCAGCTAATCTACCGAAGTTCTTTGGCGTAATTTTTTCTTCGATGATATCGCCAATTCTTACGGTTTTCTTTAATTCTCTAGCTTCTTCAATAGAGATTTGTGTGCCCGGTTCAGCTTCAGGATCAACTTCAGCGACAACCAAAGATCTAGCTACTAAAGTAATCTCAGCTCTTTCTTCATTAAACACAACTTCAGCATTTTGCTTACCGTTATAGGCTTTTTTATAAGCATTGATTAAGCCACGGCCAAATACTTCTAAAATCTTTTCTTTCGGAATATCTCTTTCTTCTGATAAAACTTCTAAAGCTTTAAAAAATTCTTTACTTGTCATTTTACTCTCCTAAAACTTGATTGCTAATCTAATGAGATTAACATCAATATAATTTACATTTATTTTTTTATTCTTACCAGTTACTAAAGTTAAAAACTCTCCATCAAAAGCAATTAATTTTCCTTCAAGTTTTTGTTCGTAGGTCTCTAAATAGACATAACGGTCAACGGCTTTTTTAATCGCTTCTTTGCTTCTTAATTCTTTTTCAGCCCCTGGAGAACTGACTTCTAAAATGTACTCAGTTTCAATCGGATCTAATTTATCGATAAATGGATTAATTAAATTACTAGCCTCTAAAACATCATCCATAGTTATCCCATTTAATGCATCAATATAGATTCTTAAAACCGGATCTTTTTTATTAGGAATATATTCAACTTCATAAAGCTCATAAGCAGTTGTCTTAAGAAACTCTTTGAGTTCATCTTTTAGTTTGTCTAAATTCATTATCCATCTTCCTTTCATTAAAAAGAGAGGGCACGACCCTCTCAGTTAATTCTTATGCAAAAATATTATAACATAATCGTTTTATCATATCAAGAAAAATATCCGTATTATGACTAATTAAACTAAATATATAATACTATTTCTTAGTTTTCACATTAATGACGATATCTTGATAATTCTCATGTTTCTTAAACCAATCGATGGCGTAAGGACATTTCGCAACAATTTTCAAATTTTTAGCTTTAATAAAATTGTAAGCTTCAAGCATTAGATTAGAAGCCAAGCCTTGACCTCTTAAACTTTCATCGACATAAACATGATTAACATCTACTCTTTTTTCATCTCTGGCCGGGAAGGTAACTTCCGCAAGCAATAACCCATCTTCTCTTTCAGAATAAATCCGATTGTTTTCATAAATTAAGTTCATGATATTCAACTCCTTTTTGCGATTTCATATAAAATAATACTGCCGGCAACGCCAACATTTAACGATTCCATATTGCTCATTTTAAGTTTAAAACTTCTTTCGACAAGATCGATTATTTCTTGTCTTACACCTTGACCTTCATTGCCTAAGATAATTCCGATATCGTTATTAAAATCATCTATATCTTCCAGATATTTGTCACTCTTTAAATCGGTCACATAAAATTTAATCTGTGGATTGTTTTTTATAAAATCACTCAAACTACCACTCAATAAATTAACTTTAAACAAAGCTCCTTGAGTGCTTCTTATAACTTTATCATTATAATAATCAACTGAATTTTCCGAGACAATTGTGGAAAAACCAAAGGCAGCACAAGATCTGATTAAAGTCCCGATATTTCCCGGGTCTTGGACATTATCCAACAACAATACTCTATTGCCAATTTCTTTAATATTCGGTTTATTGCAGACAGCAACAAGTCCTTGACTAGCGATTACTTCCGTCAAAGTATCTAAGATGTTTTGGCTTACTTGATAACTTTCAACATTCAAAAAGATAGCTTCTTCAACGTAAAAAAGCCTAGCGACCAAACCAAGATCATAAGCTTCTTTAACCAAGTGATAGCCTTCAACTAAAAATTGATTGGTAATTGTGCGATATTTCTTTTGTTTTAACTTAATCGCTTCTTTTATTAAATCATTTTGTTTGGATGTAATAATTGTTTCATTCAATCTAAGTCACCCCAAGAAATTTACTTCCTCTTTATTTTACAATAAATCTTGGTTTAATTCACTATAAATGCAAAAAAAGTGAGCGAAACTCGCTCACTTTAATAATATATGTTTTTACTAGTCTAGTTTTTCTGTTTCTACTGGTTCTTCAGTAACTGGATAATCATAATAGTAAGTTTCATTAATTACTACTTTTTTAACAAAACTAAAATCATTGTCCATGTCAAATACTTGAATTTGCGAATATGATAATGTATAAATATAGTTTTCAATCATAACCGCTTTTTCAATTGAATCAAAATAGTTTTCACTAGTTTGTTCTAACTGAGCAACTAATTCTAAATCGCCGCTATGATGGACCTTAAAGACGAACATATTTTGTGAATAGCGTGAATAGTTATTAGAATACGTGGAAACTGGAATTGCTATATATGTGAAATCTTCATCAATAGGTGCGAATGACATAAAGTATTTGTGGTTGTAAGAAACGTTAGTATAAGAATATTCGCCTTCCACTAAGTATGTTTCAATGTTTGTCGGAGTATCGCCGCTTGTATCATAAAGCGCAATTTTAACCCCCGTGAAAAATGTTCTGTCATACTCATCTGTTTCTGCTTGTCTACCAACACCAATCATTAGATTATCAGTAATTACATGTAGATAATCACTAACGCCTTCTTCATAAAATTCACCTAGAATAGCAGGATTTACTGGATCAGAAAGATCTAATTTATATAAAGGGTCAGTATTAACAAAGGTAACTACATAAGCTGTTTCTTCAGAAAATCTTACCGCATAGATTCTTTCTCCAGGTTTGCCTAGTCCTTCTAAACTGGAAATTAGTGTCATTTCATCATCTGTGGTTGCGTCAAATAAGAACATCGTGTTTGTATACTCAGCACCTGCAAACGAGTAATTATAGTCAGTAACCGCTATTCTAAAGACGCCGTCATATTCATCCATTGAGAATTGATTCAAAGGCATGCCGTCGATTGTTGAAAAAGCTTTGTAAGCTAATTCATTATTTTCAATCGCAAATCTGAGAATAAAAGTCTTGTCTTCATAAGTGTTGTTCATATAATCGTATTTAAAACGATAAACTGTTGTATATAAATTTTCAGCGCTCATATAGATTTGGTATGTACTACCTAAATAGGCTTTAATACTAGCTTCTTCATCATCGTCAACTTTGAATGAAGCTAAGAGTAAATAACTGAAATTTTCACTATCATTAGGCATAAAGAAAATTTGATCAACCGGTAAGTCTTCTAATTCACCATTTACCACAGAATCCATATATTGAGGAACAAAACTATCTTCTTCATAATAATAGCTAATAGAATAATTATTCATGATCAAATATAAATATCCATCAATCATTCTTGAACTTGCAATATAACTTTCGTCAAACATTAATTCTCGAGACACTTCAACATTAGTAATGTCTGATTTATCCAAAACTACGATCTTGGTGCCATAATAATATGAATTCCAATAGATCGGATAATAAGAAGGTACAATCATTACTGTATCATCAGAAGTAACAGTATCGCCAGTTTCAGTAGTTTTGTCTTCTGTGTCATCACCTTCAGGATATTCATAATTTAAATAGACATAATAATTTCCTAAAAGTACAATCTTATCTTCATAAACGTATAATCCTTCAAAATACATTGACTCTTCATAATAAATATAAACAATATCTAGTGTTTCCGCGTCAACCATAAAGAATTTATTTCCGGAAATGATGTAAATATAGTAGCCGTCAGTTAAAATCGTATCAGCTTCATCTACACCTTCAACTTGGTTATTTGTTTTAGAATAATCTCTTTCTTCATCTTGATCAAAATTAACTCCGTCTTCAACCGCTCCTGCTTCAGGTGTGCCTAAAGGAACTTCGGAATTTGACATATACCATCTGTTTACGTCGGTATTGTAATCGTAAAACTCTTTTAAATAATCTCCTAATTGTTCATACGATGAGAAAGAACCAACATTATCACCTGTAGGGATTTCAGTCGGTTTGCTTTGACAAGAAATGAAAACAATAGCAGAGAAAATCATAAAAAACATCATAATAAACTTTTTCATAATATATCCTCACTTTCTATTCACTTATATAAACAATTAAGCATTAACTTTTCTTGGGATTATTTTGTGAATTCTAAAAATTGTTCAATATCTTCTTTTAAAAGTTCTAAAGAACTAACCCAGAAATCTTTTTTAGTAACGTCAATATTCATTAACTTAGCTGTATCTTCAACCGTGTTTTTACCGGTAGCTGCTAATAATTGATCGTAATTAGCCACAAATTTATCCTTATCTTTTAAATATAAAGAATATAATCCTTTAGCAAACAACAAACCAAATGTATAAGGGAAGTTATAGTAACTTAACCCGCCCGAATAATAATGTGGTTTACAAACCCACATATATGGATGTAGATATGCTTGGTCAAGTCCGTCGCCGTAGGTTTCTTTTTGAGCGGAAAGCATTATTTCATTTAACTCAGAAGCATCAAATACTGTTTTTTCTCGGCCTTCAAAAACTTTCTTTTCAAAGATAAATCGAGACATAATATCAATAACAACCGCTGTATAACTTTGAATTGAAGATTCTAACAAAAAGATCTTTTCGGCTTTTGAAGTAGCGTCCTTAAGAGCGGCTTTATTAACTATCGTTTCACAAAAAGTCGAAGCTGTTTCCGCTACAGGCATCGTATAAGAACTGTTTAAGAGGCTTTCTTTAAAAATAACTTCGCCGTGGTAGGCATGTCCTAATTCGTGAGAAAGAGTAATCATATCTCCGAAAGCTCCAGTAAAATTAGTCATTACTCTGCTTTCTTTAATCGGATGGATGTTTGAACAGAAAGCCCCGCCTCTTTTACCCGGTCTTGGAGTGTAGTCCACCCAATTATCTCTAAAGGCTTTTTGAGCCATTTCATATAGAGGTTCAGAGAAAGTTTTAAAGTTTTTGAGGACATATTCATTAGCCTCTTCGATGGTAAAACGTTTATTAACTTCCCCAATAGGAGCGTATAAATCATAAAAAGGCAGTCCGTTAGCATGTCCTAAAAGTTTAGCTTTTCTTTTTAGATAACTTCTAAAGACATCGTAATAATCTTTAACCGCGTCTTGCATAGCGATTAAAGTTTGTTTACTCATCCGACTATTGTATAAAGCTTGATCTAATGGGTTTTCAAATCCCCTCGCTTGAGAGAGGATATTAACTTCGCCTTTGATTGAATTCAGTGCTGCAGCACTAGACTTTTCGATTTTTTTATAAGCTTTAAGTTCTGCTTCATATGCGCTTTTTCTAACGGCTGGATCGGCATCGTCAGCTAAATTTCTGACTTCTGAAAGAGTAATTATTTTACCGTTATATTCAACTTCTAGAGTGGAAGTCAAAAGCGACTGTAAAGTACCCCAAGCGCTGGAGCCCGTTTGTTTAAGTTTCGCAATCATCAATTCCATTTCATCCGGCAACATATGTTTGGCGTTATTTTTTATTTCATGTAAATAAAATTCATGTTCTTTTAAAAACATATCTGAATGAATATCTTGATCTAAATCAGGATAATTAGCTAACCATTTTTCAAATATCGTATTTACTTTCGTTAATTCCGTAAATTTTCTTCTTAAAACATTCGTCATTTTGACTGCTTGTTGATTCGTACTGTCAACTGATTCAGTCAATGACGCAAAACTATAAAGTTTTCTAATTAGATTACTATACGAAATATCATTGTTTAAATAACGTAATAGTTTTTTCAACTTTTGATCGTAGTTTTGAAAATCAAGTACTTGAGAATTAATCTCCAAAATTATTTTATCTAATCCTTCTAAATCCTCTTGATATTTAGGATCATCAAATCCTAAATATAATCTGTCTAAATTCCACTTCTTCATTTTTTTCCTCCTAATGTCAGATAATCTTCTAAAGTCATTACATATATTTTGCTTTTCTTAAGCCCGTAATCTCTACTAGCGTATTCTTCATCGCTTAAATATTTAAAATTAAATCTTGAGATTAATTTTTCTGATCTTTTATTTTCCAAGAAATGACCAACATAAATTTTATCAAGTTTTATATTTGTAAAGGCATGATTTATTATTTCGGCTACGCCTTCAGTCATAAAGCCGGATCCTTCATATAGAGTTGACATGACATAGCCTAATTCATATACTAAACCGAAATTATTTAAGGTCGTATGGTGTAATCCGATTGAACCGATAACTTTATTTTCATCTTTTTTAACCATCGCCCAAACATCATCGCCACTAACAAAGTGATTCAAGATTTTTTGAGTATGTTCTTTATTAGGATGAGGAATCCAACCAGCATTCGGTCCGACCGTTTCTAACTTTGCGTATTCAAATAAATCATCCAAATCTTCATCTTTAAATTTTCTTAACAAAAGTCTTTCGGTTTCTAATGTTTTCACTTTTTAAAAATCTCCTCAACGCTAAAGCCTTTATCGATAATGTTTAGCGGCTTTCTATCATTAATTTCGATGGTTATGGTATTCTTAAAAGCTTCCTTTAAAAGCTTTTGGTAATCGAAAGTACTTTCATTTAGTTCAGCTCTTTCAACTGTCGGTTTAATTACCGGTCTTTTTGGAACATACACCGTGCAGCAATCGGAAAATGGTCGGTTCGAAATTAGATATGTATTAATTTTTTTGGCAATTTTAATAATCTCATTCTTATCTAAAGCAGCTAAAGGTCTTACAACTAATGAAGAAACTACAGCTTGAACAGTAATTAAGCTTTCCAAAGTTTGTGAAGCGACTTGACCAATTGAATCGCCGGAGACAATCGCTTTACAATTATTCTTTTTAGCTAACATTTCGGCTAAACGGTACATCATTCTTCTCATGATTGTAATGGTGTAACTCTCCTGAACTTGAAGTAAGATTTGTTCGTGAATTTCTCTGAAAGGAACAAGATGAAGTTTAATCTTTGAACTAGGAGCGTATTTAGAAAGAACAGAAACCAAATCGATGACCTTTTGAACCGATTCTATCGGCGTCAAAGGTGAAGATTCAAAGTGAACGCATTCAATTTCAAGTCCGGTATTCATCGTTAAATATCCAGCTACAGGAGAATCAATTCCCCCACTAATCAGCAACATCGCTCTTCCACCTGTCGAGGTTGGAAAACCACCAATACCAGGGATTTTATCAGTGAAAATATATGTACCGTCATTGCGTACTTCGATATTTAAAGTCTTCTCGGGGTTTTTAACATCAACCACTAAATTTTCAACTTCTCTTAACACTCTTTTTGAAACCAAATTGGAGATTTCAAATGACTTGAGATTAATGGTTTTATCAGCTCTTTTTGTTTCTATTTTAAAGGTGGTTTTTTTGGTAATTTCGTGTTTTAATAACTCAATTGAACGATCAGCTATTATTTCTAAATCATAAACACATTTTAAAGTTTTACTATAAGAATTAAGTCCGGAAATAAAATTTAAACGATTGATTACTTCATCTGCTTCAATGCCATTTAATTTAATAAAAACTAAATCATGTTGAAATTCCAGCTCTACATTAAGCCCATACATTTTATGAGCGATTTGATTATTGATATTGTGGCGAAAAATATGTTGATTTTTACCCTTAAGGATTAAATCTCCATACCTTACCATTACGTATTCATACATGCTATCACGTCACTTTCATAATTATTTTATCATAAATATTGAGTTTTACATGAAGTTATTTTATAATAGTGACCTAAAGAGGTGATTTTTTTATGACTAATGAATTCTTATTTACTCACGCTGAGTTGTTTATCGATAAAAAGCTTAATATTGTAACGAATTTAGCGAACATGTCCGCAATAATTATGGAAAATATATCTGATTTAAATTGGGTTGGTTTTTATCTATACGATGGTGAAAAATTATATCTAGGACCTTTCCAAGGAAAAGCCGCAGTGACTTTAATCGATATGGGAAAAGGCGTTTGCGGTACCAGTGCAAAAAAGCGCGAAACTATCGTCGTTGGTAATGTCCATGACTTTCCTGGACACATACCTTGTGACTGCGATTCTAACTCAGAAATCGTTGTTCCAATTGTCAGGAATAATCAGCTGTTTGGCGTTTTGGATATCGACAGTCCGCTGTTAAATCGATTTGATGATTCCGTCAAATATGACCTAGAAAAGCTAGTGAAGTTTTTAGTTGACATTTTATAGTTGATAAGATATAATATTTTGTGCGCATGTAATAAAAAGCAGTTGTTTTATGGTGATTTATCGTTTGATTATTCCACAATTAGGGTTGTTAGTACTGTTAACTGCTTAACAAGAAACCATCAAAATAATCAAAGTAAGTTATTGTAGGGCTCCTCAACCATTATGTACGTAATAATAAATAAGGAGGAAAATATATGTCAAGATTTACAGGATCAACATGGAAACAAAGTCGTCGTTTATCTTATTCAGTTTCAGAAACTGGAAAAGAGTTAAACAAACGTCCATATGCACCCGGTCAACACGGACAAAAAAGAAAAAAATTATCTGAATATGGTGTGCAATTACAAGAAAAACAAAGAGTCCGTTTCACTTATGGTGTAAGTGAAAAACAATTCCATAAAACTTTCAACGAAGCTAAGAAAATGCAAGGTAAACAAGGTGAAAACTTCCTTTTCTTACTTGAATCGAGATTAGACAATCTAGTATATCGTGCTGGTTTCGCAAAAACTAGACAACAAGCTAGACAATTAGTTAATCATGGTCATATTCTTCTAGATGGCGCAAAAGCTACAATTCCATCAATTAGAGTTAAACCAGGTCAAGTAATCTCAATTAAGGAAAAATCAAAAGATTTATTAATCATTAAAGAATCTTTAGAAGCTATTGCAGCTCGCCAAGAATACATTGATTTCAACAGTGATTTAGTAACTGCTACTTACACTCGCTTACCTGAAAGAAATGAATTCTTACCTGAGATTAAAGAAAACCTAATCGTTGAATTGTATAACAAGTAAAAATTGAATTAACCAAGGCAAATTGTCTTGGTTTTTTTTTGCAAATATCTTAGTATTGATTTCTTGACAATACTCCTTCAAAGGAGTAAAATTATTATTTGGTTTAGATAGGAGAATATAAATGGAAAATAAGAAAATTGTCATAATCGGTGGAGTTGCTGGTGGTGCTACAACAGCGACAAGATTAAGACGTATGGATGAATTTGCAGAGATTATCATGCTAGAAAGAGGCGAATATATTTCTTTCGCTAATTGCGGTTTACCTTATTATATCGGTGATGTAATAACTAGTAGAGATGCTTTACTAGTCCAAAGCGTTGAAGATATGGAAAAAAACTTTAATATTGATGTAAGAAACTTCTCAGAAGCTTTAAAAATCGACAAAGAAAAGAAAGTTTTGACCATTAAAAATTTAAATACTAATGAAACATATGATGAAACATATGATTATTTAGTTATATCCACTGGGGCTTTTCCAGTTAAACCTCCAATCACAGGAATTAATGAAGCTAAGAATTTATTTACTTTAAGAAACATCCCTGACACAGATAATATTAAGAATTTCATCAATCAAAATAAACCAAAGAGAGCTACAGTAATCGGTGCTGGTTTTATCGGCATTGAAATGGCTGAAAACTTACATCACTTGGGAATGAATGTTGCCGTTGTTGAAATGTCAAATCAAGTAATGGCTCCGGTTGATTTTGAACTAGCACAAATCGTTCATCAACATATAATCGACAAAGGTGTAAACCTAATTCTTTCTGATGGTGTTAAAGAATTTAGGAACGAAGGTAAAGAGATTGTTTTATCTTCAGGTAAAACTTTACAAACAGATTTGATTATCTTCGCTATCGGGGTCAGACCTGAGAATGTTTTAGCTAAAGATGCCGGTTTAAAACTTGGCCAACGCGGCGGAATTTGGGTTAATGAACACTTAAAGACTAGTGATGAATCCATCTACGCTATCGGTGATGCGATTGAAGTCATGGATTTTATTACCAATACCGATACAATGATTCCTCTTGCTGGTCCAGCAAACAAACAAGGAAGAATTGTCGCTGATAACATTTGTGGTAAAAACGAAATTTACGCCGGTTCAATGGGAACTAGCGTTGCTAAAGTCTTTGATTATACAGTTGGTGCCACCGGCAACAACGAGAAGACTTTAAAAGCGAAGAATTTAGAATATAACGTCATTCATATTCATCCAGGTAGTCATGCCGGATATTATCCCGGCGCTTCGACTTTATCGATGAAACTTCTATATAATAAAACAACTCAACAAATCCTTGGCGCACAAGCGGTTGGCATGGAAGGCGTTGACAAACGCATCGACGTACTGGCAACTGCTATTAGAGCTAAGATGAAAGTAACTGATTTAAAAGACTTAGAATTATCTTACGCTCCGCCTTTTTCTTCCGCTAAAGATCCTGTTAATATGTTAGGATTTATTGCTGAAAATGTCATTAACGGTCTAGTAGATACCATTCAATTTAATGAAATTGATGATTTAGTAAAAAGCGGTTCTTTTGTGATTGATGCTAGAGACAAGATTGAAGTAGGATTTTCATCAATTCCTGGGACAGTTAATATTCCTTTCCCAGATATTAGAAAACGCCTTAATGAAATTCCTAAGAATCAAAAAATCTTCGTTTTCTGTCAAACCGGAATTAGAGCGTATAATGCTGTTAGAATCTTGAGACAAAGAGGCTTTGATGCTTATAATCTTGATGGCGCTTTTAAAACTTACCAGAGCGTATATAATCCTACCCAATCAATGGGTATGAAAGATATTGACGATTCCGGTAAAGCAATTTTGGAACCAAAAATCGTGGTTGAACCGCTTCGTTTTAGTTCAACTCCGACAATGGTTGTTGATGCATCAGGACTTCAATGCCCTGGACCAATCGTTAAAACTTTCAAGAGTTTAGAATCACTCAATGATGGTGAAGTTCTAGAAATCAGTGCTACTGACCCTGGATTTAAGAAAGACGTCAAAACTTGGGTTGAAAAAACTAATAATACGCTTTTGGAATTGAAAGAAGACAACAACCGTTTCACGGCTTTGATTCAAAAAGGCAAACAAACACAAAACAAAAAATCGATTGAAGTTAGAGATACCAAAGAAGATACTACAATCGTTGTTTTCTCTGAAGATTTAGATAAAGCAATCGCTGCTTTCATCATTGCTCAAGGTGCAGCTTCAATGGGTAAAAAAGTTTCATTATTCTTTACTTTCTGGGGATTAAATATTTTAAGAAGAGCCAAGAAAGTTAGAGTTAAGAAATCATTCATTGAAAAAATGTTTGGTAAAATGATGCCAAGAGGAACTAAAAAACTGCCAATTTCCAAGATGAACATGCTAGGCATGGGCCCTAAAATGATTAGATCAATCATGAAGAAAAAGAACGTAGACGCTCTAGATGTAATGATTAAGAGCGCAATGGACTTAGGAGTCAAAATCACTGCTTGTGCAATGTCAATGGATATTATGGGTATTAAAAAGGAAGAATTTATTGATGGAGTTGAAATTGCTGGCGTAGCTACTTACTTAGGCGATACAACTACAGCTAACCATAATTTATTTATCTAAAAAAAAATAAGACTGAAATTTTAATTTTCAGTCTTTTTTATTTGAAATATTATTTCTTAACTGCAGCGTTAGCCATAAAACTAAACTTATCAGGATCTAAAGAAGCACCACCGATTAAAGCTCCGTCAATATTTTCTTTAGCTAGTAATTCTTCGATATTTTCCGGTTTCACTGAACCACCATATTGAATTCTAATCGCTTCAGCTACAACTTTACCATATAACTCTTCAACAAGTTTTCTAATGAAACCGCAAGCTTCATCAGCCATTTCGGCAGTGGCAGTTTTTCCGGTGCCAATCGCCCAAACCGGTTCATAAGCAATTACGATATTTTTCATATCAATAGCTTTTATGTCTTTAAATCCGACTTTAATTTGTCTCGTCAGAACTTCCGTTGTTTTACCGGATTCTCTCTCTTCTAAAAGTTCGCCGACGCAAACAATTGGTTTAAGTTGATTTCTTAAAGCCGCTTTAATTTTTAAATTAACCGATTCATCTGTTTCACAAAAATAAGCTCTTCTTTCGGAATGACCGATTAAAACAAAATCTACTTTATATGATTTTAGTAATGGACCTGATATTTCACCAGTATATGCGCCTTCATCTTCAAAATGAAGATTTTGCGCACCGATTCTCAAGTTAGCTCCTTGTCTTTTAATCAGACATCTAAGCAATGGAGCTTGTGCGAATACAACGGTTTCAACATCTTTAATATTTGGCATGTTTTCTGAAACTTGCAGAATGAAAAACAAAGCTTCATCCCTAGTTTTAAACATTTTCCAGTTGCCAGCTATAATAGGTTTTCTCATATTATCTATCTCTTTTCTGTAAAAATTAATGACAGCCGCAACCTTCACCGCAATCGCATTCTATAGCGTCATCAAGTGAAGTTACACCAGGTAATTCTTTGCCTTCTAAAAATTCTAAGGAAGCTCCGCCTCCGGTTGAAATGTGAGTAAATGATTCTGCGTATCCCATTTGAATAGCTGCCGCAGCTGAATCGCCGCCACCGATAATTGTTCTTGCATTCTTCAGATTTGCGAGAATTTCACAGATAGCTCTTGTACCTTTAGCGAAAGCCTCAAATTCGAACACACCTAATGGTCCATTCCAAATAACTGTCTTTGCGCCTTTAAGTTCTTTTTTAAATAATTTTATTGTTTTAGGACCAATATCTAATCCCATTTCATCATTTTGAATTTTCTCATAAGTTGTTACTCTGTTCGCCGCATCAGCTTTAAATTCTTTAGTAACTACTAAATCTACAGGTAAAATTAATTTACCATTAGCTTTTTCTAAAAGCGATTTTGCAAGTTCTAACTTATCGTTTTCGACTATTGAAGTACCAATATTATAACCCAATGATTTCATAAAGGTATAGGCCATACCGCCACCTATTAATACTTTATCGGCTTTTTTCAATAAATTATCGATAACACCGATTTTGTCTGAAACTTTAGCACCACCCAAAATAGCAATAAATGGTCTTTCTGGATTTTCTACTGTATCACCGATATAACGTAATTCTTTTTCCATTAAAAAACCGGCAACTGATTCTTTCAAGCTGGCAATCCCAACATTAGAAGCATGAGCTCGATGAGCCGTTCCGAAAGCATCATTGACGAAAACATCACCTAAACTCGCCCAATAAGCGCCTAATTCAGGATCATTTTTTGATTCTTTATTACCTTTTAAATCTTCAAAACGGGTATTTTCAACCATAACGATATCGCCGTTTTTCATCGCATTAATCGCTGATTCTAATGCTTCTCCACGAGTAAGCGGAATGAACTTAACAGGCTTTTCGATTAGTTCTTGTAATCTATCAGCTACAACTTTTAATGAATTCTTGGCTAAATCTTCTTCTGTTTTAACTCTACCAAGATGTGAGAACAGAATAATTTTCGCTTCTTCATCGATTAAATATTGAATAGTAGGTAATGCTTGGATAATTCGATTATCATCAGTAATTTCACCATCTGTGATTGGAACGTTGAAATCAACTCTAACTAACACTTTCTTTCCATGAACATGTAAATCTTCAAGTGTTTTCTTTTTCATATATAATCCTCCTAAAATATTTCTTTTCATTTCATAAATATTATACTAAAAAAATAGTTATATTTCTATAACTAATTAAATAATCATCTATTTACAAAACTTTATTTAAATAGTAAATCCATCATCTTTTGTGCTTTTTTGATTTGACTTAAAAAAGCATAAGAGGATTCGCATTTATAACAATGTCCCGAATAAAAATTGATAATCAATTTATCATCAATTGTCTCATATTTTGATATTGCGAAATAATTCAAATAGACACTTACATTCATTCGATAACTGATAATGCAAAGAAGTAAATTTTCTCGACTGATAAATAGAGGAATTTTGTTTTTGTAACCAAACAATTTCTTAGTACTTTTCTCAAGAGCGCTAAGATTATTTAATCTACTAAGCAAAAGTTTATTTACATATTTTTGAAAGGTTGAGTCTAAGATATTATAGAAATTATTTTCTGCTATATAAAGTTTGTTATCATCTTTTTTTATCACATAATCAATCACGTTATCACCCATAATAAATATAGCATAAAATTACTGATTTCAGCGTAGAAAAAATACCACTAATTGTTAGTGGTATTTCGCGGATTTATAAGGTTTTTTATAAAATTACTTTACAATTCTTAATTCAGTTTCCGGATCAAAGAAATGGGTTTTTTCCATGTTGATAGCTAACTTGATTTTTGAATGCATAGCTAAGTCTGATCTAGCACTTACTTTAGCAATGATATTGTTATTAGCTATAGAAATATGGATATTAGTTTCAGCGCCTAAAAGTTCGGCTACGTCAACGATAAATTCAGAAGATGCATCCTTATATTTTTCTAACATGTCCGGTTGATCATGAACGTCTTCCGGTCTAAATCCTAAAATAACTTCTTTTCCTAAATAGTTTTTGCTCTTTAATAATTGGAAGTGTTTATCATCAAGTTTAACTTTTAATTCTTCGCAGGTAAAGATTCCATTTTCTTCAACTTTTCCAGGTAAGAAGTTCATCGCTGGAGTACCGATGAAGCCGCCAACGAACATATTGTTTGGATTGTCATAAATTTCTTTTGGGGCACCGATTTGTTGAATTCTACCGTCTTTCATAACAACGATTCTCGTTGCCATTGTCATCGCTTCTATTTGGTCATGGGTTACATAGATAGTTGTAGTTTCTAGTCTTTCATGTAATTTAATCAATTCCGCTCTCATCGCAACTCTTAATTTAGCGTCGAGGTTTGATAAAGGTTCATCCATCAAGAATACTTTAGCATCTCTAACGATGGCTCTACCTAAGGCAACTCTTTGTCTTTGACCACCAGATAATGCTTTTGGTTTACGATCTAGATATGAAGTTAATCCTAAAATTTCCGCTGCGTTTTGAACTCTTCTTTCGATTTCTACCTTTGGTGTTTTTCTTAATTTCAAACCAAAAGCCATATTATCATAAACTGACATATGTGGATATAAAGCGTATGATTGGAAAACCATGGCGATATCACGATCTTTTGGAGCGACATCGTTAACCATCCGGTCATCAATGAATAGTTCGCCAGATGTTATTTCTTCTAATCCGGCAATCATTCTCAAAGTAGTAGATTTACCG
The DNA here is from genome assembly GCA_002419445.1 of Caryophanales bacterium UBA5732. Taxonomy (GTDB): domain Bacteria; phylum Bacillota_I; class Bacilli_A; order Izemoplasmatales; family Hujiaoplasmataceae; genus UBA2289. The sequence continues at coordinate 10,446 of DIGC01000121.1, read as the reverse complement.
CAACCAGACGGCCCAACAAAAACGATAAATTCTTTGTCTTTAACCTGCAGATTGAAATCAAAAACAGCTTGAACACCGTTATCATAAACTTTATTAATTTCTTTAAAACTTAAAGTAGACATAAAATATCCTCCTAATTAAAATATTATATTTATTATATAAATAAAGAAGAGATAATCCTATATGCAAAATGCACAATTATCTCTTAAATAATAAATAAATTGCTAGTGCTGTTTGAAACTTTTTTATATCCATTTCCGTTTTTAAAGCAAAATGTTCTAGTCGGTAATTTAAAGTATTCCGGTGCAAATATAAATTCTTCGATGTTTTAGAGGCATTAAAATTATTTTCGATAAAGCCTAATACTGTATTTATATTATCAATACCCACAAGATTATAATAATAACTTCTCAATTTCTTTTGCAAGTTCACTTCTTTTTCCAAACATATTTCAATGATAAAACTTGTGATGTCGTAAACTTTGGTATTAATCTTTTTAAAACCAGTTTCAAGATCATTCACACTTAAATCAAAGTTATCGGGTAAATAAAGACCAACAAAATTAACAAGCAATTCCTCAAGCAATAATTCGCTAAGTTTGGAGAAGTCACTGAAAGAAAAATCATCATCTGCCAAAGCTACTAAAGTGTTGTTTGTAATTTTGGAAAAGGTAACTTTTTTATACATTTTTAAAAAGGTAATTATATCATCATAATTACTATCTCTTGTATAAAGATATAAGACCTTTTTTTCCATATGCCCTCTTTAGATATCAAAAAGAACTGTGTTCGACAGTTCTTTATTTTATGCTTTTATGAACTGCTCAACATCCATAATAAAAATCGTAGCGCCACCTACTTGGACTTCAACCGGCATTGAAGAAAATATTCCAAATTCACTGGATATTGCATTTGGAACTAATTTAGTTCTGCTTTTTGAAGTTTCAGAAATAACGTTGATACATTTGTCCAACAAATTATCTTGAACACCAACGATAATTGTTGTATTTCCGCTCATCAAAAAGCCGCCAGTTGTAGCGAGTTTAGTCACGAAAAAGTTTGTCTTAATCAAATTCTTGATTACTTTATTAGCATCTTCATTTGAGACAACAGCCATCACCATTTTCATATAGCAACACCACCTTTTATCCATTCTATCATAAAAAAATCTAAAATAAAATACTATTTAATAAAAAACTCCCTAAATTCGGGAGTTAAAGTATTAGCCAATTGAGCCGGCCATTTCTAATTTTATCAGTTGATTAAGTTCAACTGCATATTCCATCGGTAGTTCTCGAGCGAAAGGTTCGATGAAGCCCATGATAATCATTTCTTTAGCTTCATCTTCATTAAGTCCTCGACTCATTAGATAAAATAACTCATCGTCGCTGACCTTGGAAACAGTTGCTTCATGTTCGATTTGCCCTCTAAAATTTTTAACGATATTTGTAGGCATTGTATCTGATGAAGATTCACGATCAACTAAAATCGTGTCACATTCAATTTTGGATTTAGCTCCAATTGCATTTTTACCTTGAGAAACAATTCCGCGGTAATTAACTTTTCCGCCTCTAGTAGCTATTGACTTAGAGACAATTTTAGATGTGGTGTATTTACCTAAATGAATCATCTTAGCGCCTGTATCTTGATATTGGTTCTTACCCGCAAAAGCGATTGTAATGGTTGTTCCTTTAGAGTAATCTCCCTTTAAAATACAACTTGGGTACTTCATATTTAAACCTGACCCAATATTTCCATCAATCCATTCCATATGTCCGTGACTTTCAACTAGTGCTCTTTTGGTTACTAAATTGATAATGTTCGTCGACCAATTTTGGATTGTGGAATAGCGACATTTAGCCTTTTCACTAACGTATATTTCAACTACGGCCGCATGGAGAGAATTATTGGAATATATCGGTGCGGTACAACCTTCAACATAATTAAGCGACGCTTCGTCGTCGACAATAATCAAAGTTCTTTCAAACTGCCCCATTCTTTCAGAATTAATTCTAAAATATGATTGTAAAGGTTTTTCAATCTTTACTCCTTTAGGAACATAGATAAAAGATCCTCCACTCCAGACTGCAGTATTTAAAGCAGCGTATTTATTATCTTTATAACTGACAGCTTTTGTAAAATACTTTTTAAAGATTTCCGGATGTTCTTTTAATGCAGAATCTGTATCGAGAAAAATCACGCCTTGATCATTCAATTCTTGAATCGTACTATGATATACCGCTTCCGATTCAAATTGGGTTGTAACTCCAGAAAGATATTTTTGTTCCGCTTCAGGTATTCCCAGTTTAGCAAAAGTATCTTTAATTTCTTGAGGTACATTTTCCCAATCTCTTTCGACTCTGTTTGATGGTTTTATATAATAGATGATATCGCTAAAATCAATTCCGCTTAAATCTGGTCCCCAGCTTGGATTAGGAATCTCATAAAACGCTTTTAATGCGTCTAATCTTATATCAAGCATCCATTTAGGTTCTTGTTTAATCTCGGAAATTTCTCTGACAACTTTTTCCGATAAACCTCTTTCGGTTTGTTTAACCGACTTAGAATCAGTAATGAAACCGTATTTATAATCACTGTTTAAGTTCAGTTCTTTATCTTTACTCAAAAATATCACTCCTTAGATAGGGTATCTTTGAAAGCCACCCAAGCAATCGAAGCACATTTAATTCGCGCTGGAAATTGTTTAACACCGTTAAAAACTTCCGCTTCTTCTAAATCAAGTGCTTGATTGTATTCTTTATTAGATACCATATTTAAAAAATTGTTCGCTAACTCAATCGCTTCTTTAATTGTTTTCCCAATCATTATCTCAGATAACACTGAAGCTGAAGCCACTGATATTGAACAACCACTAGCCACTTGACGACAGTCTTTAATAACGCCGTCACAAACTAGTGTTTGCATAGTTATATCATCCCCGCAAGAAGGATTTTTAATTCTGATGCTTTTATATTTTGAATCATCAAGAAGTCCTTTATTACGAGGGTTCTTATAATGTTCCATAATCACTTCACGATATAAATTATCTAAGTTACTCATAAAAGTCCTCCTTTAAAATCCGATTTTTTTAAAATACTTAACTGCTTCCTTTGTCACGTCAATAAATGTCTTTACTTCTTCGATACTGTTATAGAAATAGACAGTAGCTCTAAGAGATGAATTAATTTCCAGAAAATCATGAATTAGTTTTGCGCAATGTTGTCCACTTCGAAGGGCAATATTTTTTTCTGCGTAATAACTGATTGCGTCGTGAGAAGGAACATTTACCAAATTAAAAGTAACAATTCCTGTATCGGAATAAAGGTTGTAAATTTTAATTCCTTCAATTTTAAGCAACTCGGAAATTAAATACCTATATAGTAATTTTGTCTGTTCTTCGATTCTTTCAAAACCAATATTTTCAAGATATTCGATAGCTTTGCTTAAGCCGATTACTCCGGCAATCGGCATGGTTCCAGCTTCAAATTTAGTTGGATATTTTTTCCAAGTTGAGTTTGTTTTTTCCACGTCCTCATTCATATCTCCACCAAATTCAATTGGTTCTAAAAGCTCTAGATAGCTGGATTTTCCATAAAGGATACCAACGCCTGTCGGCCCCAACATTTTATGACCTGAAAAGGCAAAGAAATCAATGTTTAAATCTACTACATCAACCTTTATATGTTGGATTGCCTGCGCACCATCCACCACAACTATCGCTTTAAATTCATGAGCTAAGTTGACGATCTCTTTTATTGGGTTGATGTATCCCAAGACATTTGAAATATAATTAATCACTACAACTTTTGTCTTATCATTCAAGACTCTTTTAAAAGCTTCAATGGTGATTTTACCATGTTGATCAAGTTCAATAAACCTTAATTTAGCACCTGTCTTTTTCGCAACATTTTGCCAAGGCAAAAATGAAGAATGATGCTCTTGTTCGGAGATGATAATTTCGCTGTCTTGATTAAGATATTTCAAACCATAACTCGAAGCGACAAGATTCAAACCCGATGTTGTTCCTCTGGTAAAAACGATTTCTTCTGTTTTCGCATTGATGAATTTAGCGACTTTTTCTCTTGATTGTTCATAAAGATTAGTTGTTTCAACACTTTGATAATACATACCGCGATTGATATTCGCAGATAAGTCACGGTTATACATGTTAACCGCTTCGATTACTGAATTTGGTTTTAAGCTTGTTGCTGCAGTATCAAAATAGATATATCCTGGCTTTATTTGTGGAAAATCTTCACGAATCTTATCATTCATTATTAGTTTTTCTCCTAATCAATCGCGAAATTTGTGAAGTAAGCTGTTTAGCTACTTCCTGATTATTAATCATGTTTATAAAGGGATTGGTATATCCGGTTATAATCAATGACTTCGCTTCTTGAACAGATAATCCTCTGCTTAATAAGTAATAAAGCTGAAGTTCGTCCATTTGACCGATGGCTGCGCCATGGCTAGCTTCAACGTCATATTCGTCAATTAGCAGTTTTGGTTCGACCATAATTTCACTGTCAGAAGCTAACATGATACCTTTATTACTTTGATGACATTTCGAATGTTCCATACCCTTAACTATTTTGCCGGTTACCGTATACTTTAGTTTTGAGTTGTCGGTCGAAATCAACCAGTTATTGATATCCGACAAGGTAGCTATTTCATTGTGATTGACGGTTTGATTGACAAAATACTCACTATCATTTCCCCCGACATTTAAGAGTTCTATCTCAGTTTTAGCATTTTTTCCATTTAAATTTACAAGTGAAGATAACTCGATTCTTCCTTTAAAAGTCAGTGCGTTTAATAGTTTTAAATAGGCGTTTTCCCCTAATGTAAAATCTAAAGCTATTGACGCAGTTGTCTTTCTTTTTGATAAAAAGTTAGTGAAAACTTCCAGTTTAGCATTGCTAGAAACGTTAAAATTATATTTAATCTTGAAGTTGCGACTTTGATAGGTAATAAGATAGATTTTAATATTTTGATTTTCTTTTATATCTAAATTTAATTCAGAATATTTGTCATAATTATCTAAAAAGATAAAAAACTCTTTTCCGCTTCGAAAGAGTAAATGATTGTTTTTGATAAATATCTTTGCGTTATTAATTATTTCTTGATTATCAAAGGCAATAAGGTTAGGATTATTTACTAAATATTTTACTATTTCCATATTAATGTTTAGATGGGCAGGTTCCTAAAGAATAAGGTTTTTTGTCTTCGTCATCAATACCTAGATCCTTTTTTACCCAGTCATAACCTTCCTGATCAATGTGCTTAATCAATTCTTCTTTTCCAGTCATAACAATTTTGCCATTAATCATAATATGAACAAAATCAGGAACTATATAATCTAATAGTCTTTGATAATGTGTGATTAGTATTAAACCAAGATTAGGAGATTTTTGTTCAGTAACATTTTCTCCGACTAATTTTAAAGCGTCAACATCAAGTCCTGAATCAATTTCATCTAAAAAGGCAAAACGCGGATTAAGCATTTTCATTTGTAAGATTTCATTGCGTTTTTTCTCGCCGCCGGAAAATCCCTGGTTTAAAAAACGATGAGCTAAACCTTGACCCATTTTTAAATCTTGAGAAGCTTTTTCAAATTTCAAGATAAAACGACCGATTCTTAAGTGTTCATCCTTAGCCATTCTTGTTTGTACTGCAGCTTTAACAAAATCAAAATTAGTGACTCCCGGAACTTCGATTGGGTTTTGCATTGCTAAGAATAGTCCCATTCTACTTCTTTCGTCGACAGTTTTTTCAACTATACTTTCGCCATCTAACAAAATATCGCCTGATTCAATTTTATAGCTAGGGTGACCCATACAGATTTGTGCTAAAGTAGACTTGCCTGTACCGTTGGGACCCATTATCGCATGTGTTTCGCCGCCATTGACTTTTAAATTCAATCCCTTAAGAATTAAATTATCTTCAATAGAGACATATAAATCTTTGATTTCTAATGTCATGCCTATACCTCCCAGGTTACCATAAATAGTTTAACCTAAATCGCTAGTTTTTGCAAAAAATATGAATGAATATTTTTGTTTTTCTCTTTTAAAAAAATAAAAGAGAGATTCTCTTACAGAATCTCTCTATTCATCTACTGGTTGTGAACCGATTATCTCTGGACTTTGTTGGTGGCCTAGGGAAGTTTTTCCAAGTAATTTTCTAAATAAAGTGAGGAAAAAGAAACTGAATACGGAAATGACCCCACCGATGATATATGCGCCCATACCAAAAGCTAATCCAATCATTGCGGCTAACCATAGAGTAGCGGCGGTAGTCAAACCGTAAATGCCATTTCTGGTCTTTAAAATCGTACCGGCACCTAAGAAACCAACACCAGTAACAACTTGAGCGATAACTCTTTGTCTTTGGATTTGAATTTCAATCATATAACCTAATTCTTGGTAATGGATAGCCGCGGCTATAGAATCATAATATAATGCATCTTGTAATATCGCGATTCCAGCAGCGCCAAAGGCTACCATTAAATGCGTTGTTACTCCGGCAATTTTATGACGCATTTGCCTTTCCAAACCGATAATTCCAACAAACACGGCTGTCAGCAGCATTCTGACGATGATTTCAAGGATGCCAGGACCTGATTCAAGATAATTAGTGAAAAAAGATAAGAACATATAAATCACTCCTTAACGCAAGCGTTTTCTTAATGTAATTAGATATTATATCACTATCAAATCTATAATTCAACTCGATTTTTTGTTTTCTTTCTCTTTTCCGGGATTGACATGAATCATACAGTGAATGACATCTGATAAAGAATTTTCAATGTCATCATGAATCTTTTCCGCAATATGATGGGCATTTTCTAAAGATAGATTTTTATCAAGAGAAATCTCCAAATCGACATAATACTTAACCCCGAAAAGTCTGGTCTTAATCTCATCAATGGAGATTACTTCTTTAGTACTCAAGACGATTTTTCGGATTTTAGTAATTTGCTCGTCATCGGCAGCTGCGTCAACGACTTGAGATACCCCGGTTTTAACAATTTTATAACCTAATTTTAAGATAAAGATCAGAATAAAGATCGAAGCCACTGGATCTAAAAAGCCAAGATTAAACATCGCTCCTAAAATCCCGATAAGCGCTCCAATACTCGTCAAAGTATCTGATCGATGATCCCAGGCTTGAGCTAATAGAGCCTGTGAGTTAGCATTTTTCGCATCTACTTTGGTTTTTCTGTATAAAAACTCTTTGACAACTAAAGTTACTCCGACAATCGCGATAGTATACCATGCAGGTACGGAAATAACTAAGTTTTCAAATAAAACTCCATATAGTTTAATAAAAGCACTTTTACCCACTTCAAAAGCGGTAATAATCAAAGCCACACCTAAGAAAATCGAAACCATGCTGTCAAATTTATCATGACCGTAAGGATGATCTTGATCTTTTTCTTTTTTAGAAAACTTAGCGGAAACAAAGACGACAAGGTTAGTCGCAATATCGCTAATTGAATTAATAGCGTCCGTGATTAAAACACTGGAATTACCAAGTATTCCCCCAACTAACTTAATTATCGCTAAAAAGGTATTAGCGAAAATTGTAAAGATTGTATTTTTCTGGATGATTTTTTCTTCTCTTGCTTTCATAATCCTACCTTAAGACAAAAGTGCGGATAAACTCCCGCACTTATATTTTTAACGTAAATCTAATTCTAGAAAAATTTGTCGATAATAAATCTCACTAATTTGATTTAATGTGTTTAAGAAATCAGTGGCGTTACCGTCAAAGTATCTTGAATCTTCATTAACAAATTCACCGTTATTCAATTCATCGATTACCGCTACGTTCATATAACCAACTACATATAGAGCATCGTGCAACTTGCTAGCGAACTCAGTTAAAGCCGCGCTTACTGATGTCGGTATATTAGGTCTTGTGAATCCATAACTATCTGACAAATCGATTGAGCCAAAAGTGATGACGCTGAAACGATACATTGCATATAATTTTAATTGTTCAAAACTAATAAATTCACTTTCGTTTTCGATTCCGACAGTAAATTCAGCTTCGTTACTAGAATTATAGGTCATAGTAAACTCTGCGCTTGGCATTTCAAAGGCAGAACCTTTAACGACTTTTATTAAATGTAGTCCAAATGATGTTTCTAAAAACGCGCTATCCAAGATAGAATCTTTATCCAAATTTTCTTCTAAGTTATATTCTTGATATAATTCTACTAATCGATCAACGAAGTCTTGTTCGTATTTATTGATAGTTGAAGAATATGTCAATGAACCTTGAGAAGAAAGATTTTCTGTATAAAAATAGAATCCATAACTTTTGAATTCTCCCCAAGTTTCATCAGATCTCGAAGCTTGGCGATAAGCTTCAGTCAGAGTAGTGAAAGAATTTTCTTCGACTTCTAAATATTCTCTAACCTTGACTTCTAAAGCGGCTAATTTCGCGTCAAACTCAGTTGTATCAGCTAAGTCTGCATAAAATTCATCATAGTCATCCGGTGAACCATCTTCATCTCTATCAACATAGATCAATAAATGAGTGGCGTTTAAGCTAAAATAATTTTCGTAATAAGGCGCCATTAAATCAAGTAAATCATTTAATACTTCATAATTGTTTTCTTGAATTTGATCAAAGATATAAAGCGGTTGTAAAGATTGTTTAATATAGTAATCATTAAGCATACCTTCGATATCTTTAACGCCATAAGCTAAGTATAAGTATTCTTCAAAAGTATAATATTGTGCATACATGCTTGCTTCAAATTGTGTTTGCATATCATTGAAAGCATTAATGTGTTCTAACATTTTAGCTGATTCATTTTCTAAGTAATCATACTCACAAACGCTTGTATCTAAACAGTAAACGTCTTCAAAATGAGCATTGATTAAAGCTTTGGTTTGAGCAGCACTAATTAAATACATTGGCGCATTATTATTAAGTGCGTATGTAAGTAATTCATCTGCGGAAACATCAATCCCATTATAACTAGCGATTAAAGTTGTACTCCCCAAAGAAACATCTTCATAATCAGTATGTATTACTTTATAATCCATCGCGATATATTTATCATGAATTGTGAAATTAAATTCAGATCTATATTCCGCTACTCTTTTATTAACAAAATTTTGCAGTTCAATATTAGCGTCGATAATTGTAGTTTCAATCTCGTTATAAATATCTTCACCGATAATTGTAACTAATTCTTGTTTCGTCCCGGTAAAATCAACAACTTCTTCATCATTAACCTTAGCTAAATTCATAATTAAGTAATAAGCAGTGTCTTGTCCAGAATAAAACTTTTCCGGTTTGTATGTATAATAAGAAGATAAATCTTCACCAGCACTAAATTCTTCATAAGTGTTTAAACTTGTGAAAATGTATTTTGCTAAATTAGCATTATACACAGATACATCATTATAATTAAGAATTAAGTCATCCATTTCTGTTAACTGTACGAATGTTGTTTCTGGAGCTATTTCATCTTTATAACCACCATAAACATCATTGTACATATTTAAGAAATAGCTAAAAAGTTCTTCTTCAGTCAAATCTCTTGTATTAGTTTCGTTTAACGCAAATGACGGAACTTCTTCAATTGGCGTTGTTCCGGTATATAACATTATTTTGTTATCTTTACTAACTAAATTATAACTTTTAAGAACTGTAATAGCGTCTAGTTCAGAAGCGAATTTGATCTTTAAAGTTCTCGTTTCTTTATTATATTTATTTTCATAATAACTAGCAATCTCTTTAGGTCCAACATGCCAAGTTTCTTCTAATGAATCATCGCTTAACATTAATTCAGTCGCATAAAGTTCTCTAGCTAAAACGATTTTTACATAATCTTCGTAGTTAGCTTCTGTATAACCTCTTAAATACATGTTTTCGACAAAAGTCAATTCAGCTTCTTCGACTTCTTCAAGGGTTAGTTCAGCAATTTCTTCTGGATCTGTTGTCCCATAGGTCAGTTTTGTGATTTTTTTATCAATTTGTTCTTGAGTGATACTTTCTAAATAATCGCTTAATAAATCAATATCCACCAATGCTAATAATTGATGAATCCCATCATTAACCTTAACACTGTTATACAAATCACGATAAGTCACATCAAAATCGTCAGTGCTGTAAAACACTGCGTTTAGACCTGTGATATTTGGTTCTGGAGTGTCTTTTGTAGTCAACGAATCAGTGGTACTACTACCACCGCACGCTATTAAGACTAAACTAAGAATAAATGTTATCGCAATTATAGTAAATCTTTTTGTTCTAGTTTGCATTTTATTAACTCCTTTAAATTCATATGTCTTATATATTATATAACAAAAGTCTAAGATTTTGAAATCTTTTTTGTTGAATTGCTTAAATATCTCATCAGCCAAGAAAATCCAACGCCTAAATATCTTTATAAAAAGAAAACACCTTAAAAGTTTAAGGTGTT
>DIGC01000027.1:7911-8706 GCA_002419445.1 Caryophanales bacterium UBA5732 | reverse complement strand
CAATAACCCCAAGGTCATGGGTAATAAGCATAATTGAACCGTTGATATCATTTTTTATATTTCTTAAAAGGTCTAAGATTTGCGCTTGAATCGTTACGTCTAAAGCCGTTGTCGGTTCATCCGCAATAATTAAGTTAGGGTCGCATAAGAGCGCCATCGCTATCATAACTCTTTGACGCATACCACCTGATAATTCATGTGGATAACGAGAATAGATGCTATCTGGCATCGCAATATTAACGGTTTTTAACATTGCAATCGATTTTTCTTTAGCTTCCACTTTTGACATACCTGGAAAATGCAAGAATAACACTTCATCAAGTTGATCCCCAATTCTAAAGACCGGGTTTAAAGAAGTCATTGGTTCTTGGAAAATCATCGCCATTTCTTTACCACGAATTCTATTCATGTCAGCGCGGGGAACATTAGCGATATTATAAGCTCTTCCGTCTTTTGCATTATAACGGATTTCCCCCTTAAAGATTTGTCCTGTCGGTTGTGCTAATAACTTCATTAACGCTAAACTGGTAACACTCTTACCGCAACCAGATTCACCAACAACACCGACAATACTTCTTTTAGGAATATCGAAACTCACGCCATCAACTGCCTTTACAACACCGGCGTCAGTAAAGAAATATGCATGTAAATTATCAAATTCAACGACATTATTATCATCACGCATTTTCGTAATATATTCTTCTTCAGGAACATTCTTACGATTATTTTTTCTTTCAAGATTTTTAATAATTTGTGAATTTTCTTTAGCTGTCTGCTTAATTTGTTCTTTGCTGA
>DIGC01000027.1:0-7716 GCA_002419445.1 Caryophanales bacterium UBA5732 | reverse complement strand
AACTAATCATAGTACCCCAAGCTGCGTAAGGGAACGGAACCCCAATACCTAAATAAGAAAGGGTTGATTCGTAAAGAATAATACCACCTAAACCTAAAGTTGCTTGAACGATAATTTGTGGCATAACGTTAGGGATAATGTGTTTAAAGATTTTTCTACTCGTGGTTAATCCAGTTGCTTCGGCTGCTGTCATATATTCTAATTCCCGAATACCCAAAACTTGACCACGGACAAGTCTTGCGATACCGGACCAGCCAAAGAATGTCAAGATACCCATGAGATAATAGATTCTATTCCGTGCAGGAACCCCCCAACCATCAATTAAAGACGCGGCCAGCATCAAGATAGGGAGACCTGGTAAACAGTTAAAGATATCGACGACACGCATGATAATTTGATCTGTTACCCCACCGAAGTACCCAGAAATCGATCCAAAGAACATTCCAATGATTACTTCTGAAAAAATAACAATAAAACCTAGAGTTAGAGAAACTCTTCCACCATACATCAGCCTTGTTAATACGTCATAGCCATATTGGTCTGTACCTAAAGGGTGAGTCCATGAAGGCGGTGTTTTAGTATAAACTTTATAAGGGTCACTTACTTCAAAAAAGTAATATGTGACTTGTTCTTCTAATCCTGTTTCTTCATTTATTTCAGTTACTTTAATTTGGTGAGGAAGAATTGATGTTACCCATTTAAAATCTCCGGTTTGTTGTACTTCACCCCAAGGGGAAATAATCGGGCCAAGAAATGAAAAAGCAAACATTAATCCTAAGGTAACTAGACCAATCAACGAAAGTTTACTTCTAAAAAATCTTCTTAAAACTAACCTTCCAGGGCTAATTACTTTAGCGGAATCGGCTAAAGATACTTCAGGTTCTTGATTTTCAGGCTCTTGATTAGGAAGATTCTTATCATCAAGTTCATTAACTAAAGCGCTCATCTTTACCTACCTCCTAAAAGATTAACTCTCGGGTCAACTACTGCATACATCAAATCCGATAATAAAGTACCGATGACTGTCAGAAGCGACAAGAATAAGTTGTAAGCCATAACAAAAGGTATATCACCTCTAGTTACTGCTGTATAGGCAGCTTTACCAATACCGTCGATTGAGAAGATAGTTTCAGTAATCATCGCTCCCCCAAAAAGGCCTGGTAAAATCCCTGCAAAAATTGTTACTAATGGAATCAAAGTATTTCTAAAAGCATGCTTGTAAATTACTTTATGTTCAGAAAGACCTTTAGCTCTAGCTGTACGAATATAATCGGAATTTAAAACTTCCAACATGTTGGTACGAGTATAACGCATTAAGCCCCCGATTGAAAGTATAACCAATACTGTAATCGGCAAAACTAAATGATGAAGATTATCTATAAGAACAGGTAAATTGGAGTTGGGATCGGTTAAACCAGCATACGGAAACCAACCTAATTGAATTGAAAAGATTCTTAGCAATAAAGCACCGAAAAAGAACGACGGAAGGGATATACCCATCATCGCCAGCACAGTAACGCTATAGTCAACAACTCCATACTGCTTAGTTGCTGAAGTTATTCCCAAAGGGATGGCAATACTAAATTGTAAAATTGTCGCTATTAAAGCAATAACGAATGAAATCGTGCTCTTGCTCGCAATAATATCCAAGACATTTGAACTTGAAATAGGTTTAGTCAGCTGCACACCGTAGGGATCCAAGACCGGATTGCCTTCAGAATCAAACAACAATTCTACTTCACCGGTATTTATAGTAAAAATAAATGAATTACCCCAGTTCCCCTCGAGAACATTTCCTGCCCAAATCATATATCCTTCTAGAATTCCTGATTTAAGTCCGTAAATCTCTCTTTGCGCTTCAACCATTTCCGCAACTTGACCGGTATCATCAAGTTGGACTTGAGCATAGTACTTTGCTTGAATAAAATCTAAGCCTGGCTTAATTCTAACTAAGCCATAGATAATAATTGATACTCCAAAAAGTATCAATACTGATAGTGCAAGTCTTTTAATAACATATTTAATCATATTGACAATAACAAGGCTCAATCTCATCGACTGAGCCTTATTCTCCTTGTTAAAATTTTTTGTTTTAAGACATGTTGTTAATACAAAATAGATTAATTGCCGCTTTCTAAGAAACTAACTTTCCAAATTTCATTCATTGGACCCCAATAAGGAGTTACTGTTGAAGAAAGTGAAGTTTGGTCAATAATTGTTCCGTTATAAACGAATAGATTCTTTCTTTGGTAAGTAGGAATTTCAATATTTAATTGAGCAAGTACTTCAAGAGCCTTAGCGTAGATTGGTGATCTTTCTTCAGGCAACATGTATTTTGTACCTTCTTCAATTAATTCTGCTAAGTATACCAAAGCTTCATATTGGTTCATTGTAACAACTGTATTGTCAAGTTTTGTAACTTCGATTGTACCTAATGCATTATCGTTACCATTTTCATATAACCAAACAATACCGTTTGAAAGTACTGATTCAGCTTGTGAAAGATAATGGTACACTTGATACATATCTGGATCCATTGAAGATTGCCATGCTAATGCATAAACGCCTACTGGACCTTTCTTAATGTTAGCAATTAAATTTGTATCTGTAACGATACTAGCTGTGATTCCTAATGTCGCTAATAATGTTTGAGCATTTAAGAATACACCACCAGCTGGATGGGCAGAAGCATCTGAAGGTAATGAGAAGACGATTGGATCAGCTTCGGTACCTTTGTTACCAGCGAAATCAGATACTACACCATCAGTAAATACCATACCTGCAGCTTCAAAATAAGCTTGTGTTGTAACTAAAGTTGCATCGAATGGATAAACAGCAGTTGCACCTTCTGGATAAGCCCAAGAAACTTGTGATTGTGATCTATAGATTAAATCAGCTAATCCATTTGGATAGTAGTTCAATACTTGTGCAGTATCGAATACTGTAGTAAGAGCAATACGGAAATTCAAGTTAGGATATACTTCTGGATTAGTTAAGATGTAACCATAACCTAAGTTATCAACTAGAATAGCCACTAAGTCTTCATCTAATGCAACGTCTTCCATAACGTCTGCAGTTGCACTAACTGTAGCATAGTGAACGTCTCCAGCTTCCAAAGCACTATATTCAGCACCAGAAGAAACTATCTTTAAAGCAACATTCTTAATTGTTGCATTGTAAACATTTTCTCCACCCATTGTTTCAAAATAAGTATTTCTTACGAAATAAACTGTACCGTCACCAGCATCTACGTTAACGAACTTATAAGTTCCAGCTCCCATAGGTGCTCCGTTGAATGTTTCAAGATGTGTCATGAAGGCTGAATTATTAAATTCAACACCATAATTAATTAAAGCACCACTTGGATAAGAATAGCCAGCAGTGTAATAATGTTGAGGCGCGATTGTAACTCCTAATGAAAGGATAGCCTTAGGGTTTTGTTGAGTTAAAACGATTTTTACTGTTTCATGAAGAGTACCATCAACAGATTTTGTACCTTTAACTAAACCAGTGATGTTAGGAACATCCCCTTCTTGACCTTGAGAAGAAATGAAAACTTCTTTTGCGTCGGCAACAAAATCTTTACCATATGCAGTTTCATAATCACTAGTACCTTGATAGTCAACTTTATCAAATTCATCTTGGTAAGCTAATAAAATTTCTTCGAAATAGCCAAGTGCAGTTAAATCAGCTACTGTATATTCAGTACCAGTTGCACCTGTCCAAGTTGTTCCACCAACACTTAGTGAATAAGCTCTACCTAAAGTTCCGCTGTAGAATCCCCACATAGCCATACCATAAGCAGCACTTAATCCTTCTGAAGCTTTAACATCAGCAAATGTTAGAGTACAGTTGTATCTTGTTAAGCCTTCGTGCGTAGGTTCTGTAGCACTATAAGTTGCAATTGCAGTTGCAGAAGTTTTAACATATAAGCCAGCTGCATCTTCTACTAAGAAATTACCACCGAAATAACGAGCTACGTATGAATCAGTATTGTAGTTTGCTAAAACATAATTAATAATATCTTGAGCATAAGCAGTACCTGCTACATTCATTGCTGCCCAATAATCGTTATGTTCTTCTTCTGTGTATGCTTCAGTAGCTGTGTAACCTGTAACTCTTTCATCAGCAGCTATAATAGCATCTGCTAAAGCGCCTAAAACGGCTACTTGTGATGAAGGAACTTGGGTTCTAAATTCTTTTAAACCTAAAATAGGCAAAGTGTAAAGTGTTGATGAACCTTTATAAGCTGGATCTAAATAAACGTAATAGTTGTATAAAACGTCGTCAGCATCAATTAAAGTACCATCACTAAATTTTGCGCCATTTTTCAGAACCATTTCATAGACAACATAGTCGCCTTCTTCATAGTTTTCTTTTGGAGCGTATGTTGTTAGGTTGTCAGTGTAGAATATTGAGTATTCTTGAGCAACTGTAGGATACTCATCCCCAGCAACTACTGCACCAGTTGGATCTACTGTTAAAAGACCAACGTTTACCAAGCCAACTACATCACCATCGTAAGCTGATGAATAGAAATAAGGGCTAAAAATACCATCCATTGTTGATGATTGCAACAACAACGTGTAAGTTTCATTGTCAACAACTAATGGTGCTTCTGTTGTTGGCACTTCTGTTGTTGGAGCTACCGTTGTCGGTGCTCCAGTTGTTGGAGCTACCGTTGTCGGAGCTGCCGTTGTCGGAGCTGCCGTTGTTGGAGCTGCTGTTGTCGTGGTTCCGCCGCAAGCTACAAGAACTACGGCAAAAGCCATAACGAAAACTGTTACTAATAATTTTTTCATATTTCTCTCCTTTTTTTAAAATTCTATACTAAATGATTTTGTAATCATAAAGCTCAATCAATTGTTTCTACTAAAAGTGAATTTGTGGAAATATCCAATATATCTTCATAATCCATTACTACGGTAACTTCTGTTACACTAACATATTGAGAACCTAAAGCTACTATATCGCCAATATAGACAGGATAAGTAGTTTGATTTTCCGAATCAACTGTAAATGTTACTTCAACAGAAACATTATTTATATTTGTCATGCCTTCCATTGCCGTACCGATCAAGCCACCGGCTCCCATCTCAACAACCGTACTGCCGACTCTCGCTGTTGTAGAAAACATTATAGTCATGTTTTCTACTGTCAACCCTGATATGGTTGCATTTTGAACATAAGGGAATAATCCTAATATCGACTTAATTCCTTCTTCTGCCAAGATGTCTTTCTGAGCATTTTGGACAAGAATTGTGAAATTGCTAATCTTAGCACCCATTGAAACAAACGAACCGGTAAAAGGTACAGGAGTAAAACTGATACTTGGTTTTATGACAAAACCTAATGGCGATGCATTTGTGAAAATAGTTCCGTTTAAATCTATATCCTTAATTAGCAAATAATTGCCTGCCGGATTTGCAGCTACTTTAGCCAATCCTGTTGCACTAAGAATTCTTGTGTATTCGCCTTCTATCATATAGGCGTAGAGATACAAATCGGTTTGCCCAGCAGGAAATACATCGTTATTAAAATCCCAAGGTAAGTACTCTTCTTCTGAAGTACTCCAACCGACAAAAGTGTAACCAGGAAAAGTAGGAATTGTTTCCAAACCACCGATAGTTTCACCAACTACCAAATTTATAGCAGCTGTATTTGTTTCATTTTGCTTAGTGGTAATAACAGTTATTTGTCCACTCATCTGAACATAATATACAGTTAATTTCTTTTCCCAATGGGCTACTAAAGTCATATCTTTATTAACTCTATCTACTTCAAAGTCCCAGTAAGTGATATCGGCATTGAATCGTTCCAAATCTGAAGGAGTCGGAATTTCAGTAGTAGGAGTAAAAACATAACGGTTAGATATAATATAGCGTTCCAAATCAAGATGATTAGGATTCAATTCGTCATAAATCTCATATTCACCTTGAACCAAGACAAAATCGCCTTCAAGGTTTTCTTCAAAAATCGAATTCAAGTATGCGTATCCGCTTTCAAGATTGTATCTAGTCAAGCCTTCGTCAATTTCAGTATACTCGTAGAAATCTTGTCGGAATCGAGGAATATCTTGAAACAACTCTTTTTCAGTCGTTGACAAATCGTTATATTGCAAATACCCAACGTACTTTGACAATTCGCTAGGTAAGTATCCGCCATCAAGCTCATATACTTCAGCATGCGCTGCATCTTCAGAATCATAAATGTAAAAACCTAATCCGTTACCACCGGCAAAAAATATGTACTCCGTTGTTTCAGGATCATTTTCACCAATTGATTCAACATTGATGTAAATCAGCGGTCCATTTTCATCTAAGATATAACCATACACATATTGTCCTTCTTCATTAATCGAATAAAGACCATTTCCATCATCTAAATCCAAATAGATGTAAGCGCCTTGAGGATTCGACGCATATTCAGCGTTTTCTGGCAAATACCATCCCAGAAGATTGTATCCTTGTCTTGTAGCTAAGCCTAAACTGGAGACTACGTATGAATCTTGGGTGTACTCTGATAAATATTTTGGAATCTTACTATTTTCGGAAACCTGTAATTTTCTAACGGTATTAGTCTTATTCCCTAAATATCCGCCATTTCCATCGTAAATGACGGTATAAGAGGTTCCTTCTAAAGGATCTACATTTGAATTGCACCCTAACAATAATAACGAGGATAACAACACAAATAAAATTAGAACTTTATTTATTTTAATCTTTTTCAATAACTTAATCATTTTTAGCCACCATTTCTGCAATTATTTTTGTTCCTTCACATACAAAAAAACATTTTTAAACATTATACTAGACCAAGAGAATAATTTCAAGGAGAAATCGCATTTTTTTCTAAATTTTTTCTCCATTATTTCTCTTAATGTAGATATTTATGTATTAATTAATTTTATCACTAGATGTAAGAAATTGCAACCCTATGTCAAAAAACAGGGGTTATTTTAAAAAAACTTTAATAAAACAGCGATTTCAGAATAGTTTAAGGCTTATTAGCCGCAAAAATTTGCTTTTATCTGGTTAATATATAAACCACTATTGCAACTGCTAGGATAACTATAAACAAAATGAACCTTGTTTTTTTAATTTGATCATCGCTCATCGGAATATAACCTTTATAGCCGCAGTGCTTACAAGGCTCCTTCCGACTGGCTAAAGCCTTATGACAAGACGGGCATTGAAAAGGTTTTGGCGTTAGTTTCGGTTCGACCTTTTTCGGCTTATCACCTATATCATCTTGAACATCATTAGTTAAATCTTTTGTTTCCTCGAAAAACTCTTTTAATTTTTCTTGATCAATTTTCTTGTTTTTTGCCATTATGCTCTCCTGTATTTTCATCTGCCGGTCCAAAATTCTCTTCTAAATAGACTTCATACTTAACAAAATACTGGACTCTAATCTCGTTTTTCTTTAATTCTTTCCTTGTTAATTTAAAATAAGGAATGCGTTTGTCGCAAAAGATAATTTCATCATATCTAAGTCGGTAATTAGGCCTAACATACCAATATAATTGTTCACGAGGAATAAACTTTCGTAAATGCCTAACGCCTTTACCATCTAAAGTCACTGGCAGGAATCCATAATAGATGATTAATGCCACAAAACTCATAAATAACAAAGAATTGAAAATTATACCGCCAATAGAAATTTCATCACTTGTAAACAAAGTGTAAAGGGACAAAGAAAAGGTAAATGCATAGG
>DIGC01000110.1:2729-7818 GCA_002419445.1 Caryophanales bacterium UBA5732 | reverse complement strand
CTGCTTATAAAGAGTTAGTTGGAAATGGGATTCTAAAAACTTACTTACATAATTTAGTTTCAGCTAAGAAAGACGGAGTGAAATCAACTGGTAATGGTTTTGGTGGTGGAGTAGAGGCTGTAAACTTAAAAGTTGAAGCTGGACAATCAACCTTAGAGGAAATCATCTCCAGTTGTTCAAAGGGTATCTATGTAACAAATGTTCAAGGGGTTCATTCTGGCGCTAATGCTGTCAGCGGAGATTTTTCACTTCAAGCGTCAGGATATCTAGTCGAAAACGGTAAAAAAGGACGGCCAGTAGCTTTAATCACTGTGGCTGGTAATTTTTTAGAAATGCTTAAGGATATTACTATGGTTGGAAATGACTTGAAAATGAGTTATTACGGAGTTACTTCGCCTTCAGTTAAAGTGAAATCAATGCAAGTTTCAGGAAGTTAGTAACAAAATAGACAAGGATGACTAATTAATTTTAGTCATCTTTTTTTAGATATTTTATTTAAAGCGAGTGTTTTTCATGCAGAATAATGATAAGATAAAAAATAGAATAATTGGAGGGTAAAGATGGATGATAACAAAGCTTTAATCAACATTAATAAAAGAAGTTTTATCAATGTTGTCATAATTTTATTGAGTTTAATGGTAATTGCTTTTATTTTAACTTATCTAATTCCTCAAGGGGCTTATCAAAGAACTGCTGATGGAGAAATTATTGCTGGAACATATGAACTTTTACCGAATTATAATTTGAAAATTTGGCAATTCTTTTACTCGCCAATAGGTTTACTGTTAAGTAGCGATGGCCTTAACGTAATAATGATATCTCTATTCTTGTTTATTCTGGGTGGTTTCTTCACTGTAATGGATAAAAGTAAGGGCATTGTCGTAATCATTAAGAGATTAGTAGATCGTTATATTCATAATAAGCATCTCCTTATAAGATTAATTACTTTATTTTTCATGATTTTCGGCGCATTCTTTGGTATTTTTGAAGAATCAGTCGCACTTTTACCAATCATGATTATCTTATCGCTTTCAATGGGTTATGATACGCTTATGGCTTTGGGTTTGACTGTTTTAGCAGCGGGTTTTGGTTTCGCCAGTGCAATTACAAATCCATTTTCTGTAGGAATAGCATCTGAGATAGCTGGAATTAATATCTTAAGTGGGGTTTTGTTTCGAATAGTTGTTTTTGGCATAATGTATTTTTTAGTTTCAACATTTTTAGTTAGGTACGCTAAAAAATTAGAAGCTAAACCTAGTGTTTCCTTAACATATGAAGATGATTTGGCTAAGAAGAAAAATCTTACTTATGATTTTGGTCAAGTGGTAGAAAATGAAAACAAAATTTTTAAAACTTATATAACGATATTTATTGTTTTACTATCTTTCATTCTGCTAGCATCTTTGTTACAGATGATTTTTCAATTAGAAATTCCAACGATAATTTTAATGAGTATAACATTTTTAGTAGGTGGAATCACTGCCGGCGTTATCATTAATAATGATATGTTAAAAACTTTGAAAATCTTTTGGAAAGGCATGCTGGCAGTTATGCCGGCGGCCATCTTAATAATCTTAGCTGGTTCAGTTAAATATATCATGACCAGTGGTGAGATTATGGATACAATACTTTATTATTTTGAAAGTATTTTATCTGATAAACCGGCAATTGTCGGAGTTTTAGGAATATATTTGATTATTCTAATTATTCAATTTTTTATCGGTTCAGCTTCCGCTAAAGCAGTATTGATAATGCCGATTCTGGTTCCTTTAGTATCTCTAATAGGTGTTTCTAGCAATATTGCCATCTTAGCTTTTATCTTCGGAGACGGATATACAAATGTTATATTCCCTACCAACGGAGTGCTTTTGATTGCTCTTAGTATAGCGGCCGTTCAATATCAAAAATGGTTTAAGTGGACAATTAAGTTGCAAGCATTAACATTTCTTATTACCATAATTTTACTGGTAATAGCCTATGCTATTGGTTATTAAAGGTTATTTCTTTACAAAAAGGGCATAAAGAAGTATAATTATAGTGATTTTATACACATTAGGAGGATTTATTTATGGGATTAGTATCAGCAAAGGAAATGCTTAATAAAGCGTATAAAGAAGGTTACGCTGTAGGCGCATTTAACATTAATAATTTAGAATGGACTAAAGCAATTCTTTTAGCAGCTGAAGAAACTAAATCACCGGTAATTTTAGGGGTTTCAGAAGGCGCTGCTAAATATATGACTGGATATAAAGTTGTGACTGAAATGGTAAAAGCGATGATCGAAGCTATGAATATTAGTGTTCCGGTTGCTTTACATTTAGACCACGGCTCATACGAAGGGGCATTGAAAGCTATCGAAGCCGGTTTTTCTTCAATTATGTTCGATGGTTCACATTATCCAATTGACGAAAACATTAAATTAACAAAAGATATGGTCGAAAGAACTAGAAAATTAGGAATTTCTTTAGAAGCTGAAGTCGGAGCTATTGGTGGCGAAGAAGACGGTGTGATTGGTAATGGTGAAGTAGCTGATCCTGAAGAATGTAAAATGATTAACGATTTAGGCGTGGATTTCTTAGCGGCCGGTATTGGTAATATTCATGGTAAATATCCTGCAAATTGGCCAGGACTAAACTTTGAAGTTTTAAATAAAATTAACAAAGTTACAGGAAAGACTCCATTAGTTTTACATGGTGGTACAGGTATCCCTGCAGATATGATTAAAAAAGCCATTTCTATGGGCGTATCAAAAATTAATGTTAATACTGAATGTCAATTAGTCTTCGCCGACGCGACGAGAAAATATGTTGAAGCTGGTAAAGATTTAGCTGGAAAAGGTTTCGACCCAAGAAAGTTATTAGCTCCGGGAACTGAAGCGATTAAACAAGTAGTAAAAGAAAAAATGGAGTTATTTGGTTCTGTCAACAAAGCTTAGTACACAAAAAAACCACATTTTTATTGTGGTTTTTATTTTGATTTATTGTATAATATTAAAAGAGGGCAGTTATGGAAAAATTATTTAAAGAATATAGCGGATGGTTATCTGACAACCGAGATTTTTATGAACATTTAAAAGGCCATGATTCGGCTCTTTATTTTCGTTTACAACCGGTTTATGATGTTTTATATCACCTCTATGAAGAATATAAAACTCACATGAATGACGCGACCGAAGATATCGAGAAAATTTTTCAAGTCGGATTAGAGTATCTGAATATGCAATTTTTTACTTGCTTAATCTACCTAAATAAGACTTTTGAAAAAAATTTCCATGCATTTTTAGAATATGACAAAGTTATAAATTACTCTTTGTTTGTTGAAGATTTGAAATATGAATTAGTTGAAAAATCAATTAAATATGATAATCAAGAATTAGAAAAGTTAAGTGGATTTTTAGATGATATCATCGAAAATAAAAAACCAATACCAGATAATCTTAATCTTTATGTTGATGGTAAAATCCATAAAATTATTGAAGCTGACGATTATCACTTTACAGGAATTATTGATATCTTTGTTGAAATTGGCGATGCCTTAGGGATAAGTTTTGATGAAGATTTAGATTATATTATAGGAGATGAATAATAAAATGAATAAAAAACAATACTTGACGGCTGTAATCGCCGTTATCGCTATCGACTTAGCGTTAATCATCACAAGAATTTTTGTAGCTTATATCGATTGGACATGGATATTAGTAATAGTTGCGGCTTTATATTTATATTTGAAATATAAAACTTCCGGGCCATTACAAGCATTTTCTACTAAGTTCAACATGCTTGTTGATTATGATTTGGACGTCGCAGAAGCCAAAAGACTTTGCCAAGAAAGAGTTAACGAAGCGCCTACTAAAAACATTAAAGCATTCTATATGGTGTATTTAGGAATGGCTACCTATTACAATGGTGAATACGAAGAAGCGATCAGAACATTTAATCAAATTGAATTAAAAAAACTTAATAATGTTTACCATATTTTAATTCTATCATTTATTGCTTATGCAGCATATGAAATGGATGATATGGAAACATTCAATTTATCAATCGAACGAATTAAAAACCTACAAGGTACAGTTAATCGTAAGTATTTAGGTTTTGTCGGTTCGTATTTACAAGTGTTAGAAGCTATGCAAAATATGGAAGAAAATCCTGAACATTACAAAGAAGTAATCGAAAGTCAATTCTCTCGTAATGATGGTTATATTTCGACAAAGTTGATTTATAATTACAGAATGGCTCAATACTACGAAACCATCAAAGACGAAGTTGAGATGGATAAATGTTTAGCGAAAGTTATCGCTAACGGTAAAGAACACCACACGGTTATTCAAGCTAAGAAAATGTTTAAAAATAACGTTAATGTCGAAGATTATGTTTTTCAAGAAGAACCAGAAGAAGATGTTGAAGTTGTTGAAGAGCAACAATTAATTGATACAAATATCGAAAACGTCGAGGAAATCGAAGAAGTAAAAAAAGTCGACGACGATGAAGATTTATTTAAGTAAATAAAAACAATAGCGCTGAAATCAGCGCTATTTTTATTATCTATTTTTCATTTGTGGGAATAATAAGACATCCCTAATTGATTTTGAATTTGTCAGCAACATTACCAATCTGTCAATACCAATACCGATACCACCAGTTGGTGGCATGCCATATTCTAAAGCTTCCACAAAATCTGTGTCCATTTCATTGGCCTCTTCGTTTCCGAGGTCTTTTTCTTTGATTTGGTTTTCAAATCTTTCCAATTGATCGATTGGGTCGTTCAATTCAGTATAAGCATTAGCGTATTCGCTGCCATTGATGAAAAGTTCAAATCTTTGAGTAAACCTTTCGTCATTAGGATCTTTTTTAGTAAGCGGAGAAATTTCAATCGGATGACCATAAACGAAAGTCGGTTGAATCAAATCAGCTTCACAATAATGTTCAAAGAACAAATTGATAATATGACCAACCCCATAAAGATGAGCCGCTACTTCCAAATGATGTTCTTTAGCTAATTTTTTCGCTTCCGCGAAATCATAGATTTTAAAGAAATCAATTCCCGTCTTTTCTTTAATTAAATCAACCATATGGGCTTTTCTCCAACC